>NZ_JBYSXL010000020.1:0-66152 GCF_058782155.1 Methylobacterium sp. FW306-05-D | reverse complement strand
GCCTCGGCCCGGGCCGCCTCGTCCGCGGCGAAGCTGCGGGCCGAGCGGCGCAGGGCCTCGTGCTGCTTCTGCAGCGAGACCCGGCTCTCGCGGGCGATGTCGAGGGCGCCCTGCGCGAGCTTGCGCTCCGAGCGCTCGTGCTGGAGCTCCTCGATCAGCCGGTGGTTCACCGTCTCGAAATCGGCGCGCTCCACCTCCTGGCGGTGGACCAAGTGGTCGATGCGGTCGGACAGGCTGGAGACCCGGCCCAGCGCCTGCTCCAGGGCGGCGTCCTTGGCCGCCATCGCCTTGGTCAGCATCTCGCAGCGATGCTCGAATTCCGAGCGGGTGCGCTGCATCTCCAGGAAGCGCTCGTTCTGCCGGGCGAGGTCGACCTGGGCGCTCTCCAGCCGGCGCTCCAGGGTGACGCGCTCGATCGAGGCCTCCTTGAGCCCGCGCTCGGCCGAGCGGCCCGCCTCGTCGCGCTCGCGCAGCTGGGTGCGCAGCTGGGACAGCATCTGCTCGGTGTTGGCGAGCCGGCTGGTCGCCGCCTCCACCCGCATGGCGAGGCTGGCGCGCTCGGTGCGGTGGTTGGCGACCTCGGCCTCGTACTGGGCCTCCGCCTTCTGGGCCGCGGCGATCTCGGCCGCCAGCTGCTGCTCGGCATTGTGCAGGGCGACGCGGCCGGCCTCGGCCTGCCCCTCGAAGTCCTGCGCCCGGGCGGTCAGCTCCGCGAGCTGGGCGGCCTGCGCCTCGCTCAGGTTCTGGAGCCGCAGGTTGTCGCGGTCGAGGGCGTGCCGGCTCTCGCGCAGGTCCTGCAATTCGCTGTCCGAGCGGGCCAGCGCCTGGTCGAGGGCCTTGGCCTCGACCCGCAGGGCCTTGCTCTCGCCCTGCAGGGCGCGGCTCTGCTCGGTCTCCGCGAAGAGGCGCCGCTCCAGGTTCTCGGCCTGGAGGGTCTTGTCGCGCAGGGCGATCCGGATCTCCTCGGCCGCCGCGTCGCGGGCCTGGAGACTGGTCTCCAGGTGATGCAGCTGGATCTTGGCGGCCGCCACGTCGTTGGTGGCCGCGGCGAGCCGGCCGGTGGCGTCGGCGAGGTCGCGCCGGAGCGTGCCGGCGCTGCTCTGCTCCATCGCCAGCAGGGTCTCGAGCTCCGCCGTCCGGACCTTGGCCCGCGGCAATTCCTCGGTGATCGCCACGATCGGCACGAGGAGGGCCGAGAAGTCCGCCTGGAGCGACTTCAGGTCGTCCAGCCGCTCCGACATCTCGGCGACGCGGAACCGCAGGCTCTCGTTGTGCTGCCCGAGGGAGTCCAGCGAAAGAGAATCCAGGGAGAGCTCTTCACCGTCCAGTGGAAGCTCGGACGTCTCGACGTCTTCGCCCATCCGGACAAACGGCACGTCGTGTATTGGAGCACGCGGCAGTGCATCGGCCTGCTGTGAGGACGTGGTCTTGCTTTCACTTGCGGTTAATTTGCGGAGCGAAAGCCAGCTCATGTCTGTGGTCCATCCTCTCCGTGGACGACCCACGAGATATTTCCATCAAAGTTGCAATTCGTTGCCCCTGTCAATCGCGGCAGCCGCGGCCTGTTAGTAAATTCTTAACGTATGGTTTTTGTGGCGCAGGACCATCCGGCCGGTGCGATTGCTCGGCTCAGCTTGGCCCCGTCGAAGATGATCCTCGGCCCGATGGCCGAATGCTGCGCCGCGGCCGCGCGAACCTGTGAGGCCTGATCACGCAAGCGTGAACGGGGCGCTGGGGACAGGTCCGGCGGGGCCCTCAAGCTCCCGTCCCGTCCCGAGCGCCGGCGTCGCCGCCGATCCGGCTGAAATCGCCCCAGGCCTCCCGGGCGCCGCGCCAGTCGAGCAGGTGGACGAGGGGGAGGCGCACCTCGACCACGAGGTCGTCGTCGAGCAGGCCGGGAATGATGTCGGTGACGGCGTCGGGAAACCGCGCGGCGACGGCCGCCTCGATCCGCCTCAGGCGCTGGAGCTGGTCCGCCGTCGGCTCGACGATGATGTGCTTGATGACCCGGATCATGCCCCGTCATCGCATGCCGGGCGTTCGGCCGTCAGCCGGACAGCTTGTCCTATGGCGGCGGGATCGCCGCGGGTGGAAGAGCCGGCGGAATCGCCGCGTGTCGGCCTGGGGCCGGGCTTCCGGGCGCGCCCCACGGCTTCGTGAAGGCGGCGGGGGCGCCCGGATGGTCTACAGAGCGTGTACGCCGCCTCCCTGGCCGGCCCGCCACCCTCATCCGCCGCCGCCGCGATCCCCGCGGTCGACGCCGCCGTGCCAGGTCCGCCGGGTTCGAGGGGCGGGGCGCGCCGCCACCGCACGGGCACTTCCCATGGTTCACACTGGCTACGACCCCGCCCTCGTCTCCCTCTCGATCGCCATCGCGGTCTTCGCCTCCTACACGGCGCTCGACCTCGGCGGGCGCGTCCGCGGCGCGGGCCCCCGCCTGCGCTGGGTCTGGGTGGGGACCGCGGCGATCGCGATGGGGGGCGGGATCTGGGCGATGCACTTCGTCGGCATGCTGGCCTTCGCGATGGGCGCGCCCGCCGCCTACGATCTCGGCATCACGGCCCTGTCCCTCCTGGTGGCGATCGTCACCACCGCGGCGGGCTTCGGCTGGGTGGCGATCCGGGGCACCGCGCTGCGGTCGCTCCTCGTCGCCGGGCCGCTGATGGGCCTCGGCGTCGCGGCCATGCACTATGTCGGGATGGCGGCAATGCGGATCCCGGGCGACATGGCCTACGCGCCCGCGATCGTCCTCGCCTCCATCGCCATCGCGGTCTCGGCGGCGACCGCCGCCCTCTGGCTGGCCTTCCGCCGCAACCGGCTCTGGCAGAAGCTGGTGGCCGCCTGCATCATGGGCCTGGCGGTGGCCGGCATGCACTACACCGGCATGGCGGCGGCGAGCTTCACCCTGACGGAGGGCGGCGCCCAGGCGGCGCACGGGGCGGTTCCGGCGGCCGGCCCGCAGAACCTCGCCCTGGCGGTGGCGGGCGTGACCGTCGTGATCCTGTTCCTGGCGATGATGGCGGGCTCCCTCGACCAGGGGCGGGTGCAGCGGCGCCTGCACGTCAGCGAGGCGCGCTTCCGCGCCGCCGTCCGGGCCGTCGACGGCGTGATGTGGAACACCGACGCGGCGGGCGAACTGGTGGAGGAGCAGCCCGGCTGGGAGCAGATCACCGGGCAGAGCTTCGCGGACTATCGCGGCGGCGGCTGGACCCGCGTGCTGCACCCGGACGACGCGGAGAATGCCCGCCTGGTCTGGGAGGCGGCGGTGCGGACCGGCACGCCCTACGTGGTCGACCAGCGCGTGCGCCACCCGGACGGGGACTGGCGCCACTACGCGGTCCGCGCCGTGCCGGTGCACGATGCCGACGGCACCATCCGCGAATGGGTCGGCGTGCACGTGGACGTCACCGGGCGGCACGCCTACGAGGCCGCCCTGCGGGAGGCCCGCGACGCCGCCGAGGAGGCGAGCCGCGCCAAGAGCCGCTTCCTCGCCAACATGAGCCACGAATTGCGCACCCCGCTCTCGGCGGTGATCGGCTATGCCGAGATGCTGGAGGAGGAGGCGGAGGATCTCGGCCAGGACGGCTTCCTGTCCGACCTCGGCAAGATCCGCGCGAACGCCCAGCACCTGCTCGGGCTGATCAACGACGTGCTCGACCTCTCGAAGGTCGAGGCCGAGAAGATGGACGTCTACGCCGAGGAGTTCGCCGTCGAGGCCTTCGCGCGCGACGCCGCCGCCACGGTCGAGGCGCTGGTGGCCAAGAAGGGCAACCGCCTCGTCCTCGACCTCGCGCCGGACCTCGGCGCGGCGCGCACCGATTCGGTGAAGCTGCGCCAGTGCCTGTTCAACCTGCTGGGCAACGCCGCCAAGTTCACCGAGGGCGGGACGATCACCCTGCGGGTCCGCCGCTTCGCCGCCGCGGACGGGGACCGGTTGAGCTTCGCCGTCGTCGATACCGGCATCGGCATGTCGCCCGAGCAGGTGGCGGGGCTGTTCCAGCGCTTCGCCCAGGCCGACGAGACGACGACGCGCAAGTACGGCGGCACCGGCCTCGGCCTCGCCCTGACTCGGGCCTTCGCCGGGCTGATGGGCGGGGACGTCGTGCCCGCGAGCGTCGAGGGGCAGGGCACGACCTTCACCCTGACCGTTCCGGCCGTCCTCCCCGCCGTCGAGACGCCCGAGGCCGAGGCGCCGGAGGCGCAGACCGAGCACGAGGCCGCGGGCAGCCGCGGCCTGGTGCTGGTGGTCGACGACGAGGCGAGCCAGCGGGACCTGCTGGCGCGCTTCCTGATCCGGCAGGGCTTCTCGGTGCGGACGGCGGGCGACGGCCGGACCGGCCTCGACCTCGCCCGAACCCTGGCGCCCCGGGTGATCCTGCTCGACGTGATGATGCCGGAGGTCGACGGCTGGACGGTGCTCTCGACCCTGAAGGCCGATGGGACGACCCGCGACATCCCGGTGGTGATGGTGAGCTTCGTGGCCGATGCCGCCCTGAGCGCTTCCCTCGGGGCGGCGGACGCGCTGCCGAAGCCGGTGGATTGGGGGCGCCTGAAGGCCGTGCTGACCCGCCTCGGTCCCGAGCCCGGCGGGGTGCTGGTGGTGGACGACGATGCGGGGATGCGCGAGCGCCTGCGCCACGTGCTCGAGCGCGACGGCTGGTCGGTGCGGGAGGCCGGCGACGGGGCCGAGGCCCTGGCCCGGGTCGACGAGGCCCGGCCCGCCGTCATCCTGCTCGACCTGACCATGCCGGTCATGGACGGCTTCTCGTTCCTGCTGCGGCTGCGCGCCCTGCCGGGCTGCGCCGACATCCCCGTGGTGGTGCTCAGCGCCCGGGACATCTCGCCGGCCGAGCGGAACGAACTCGCCGGCGTCGACCGGGTGGTCCGCAAGGGCGATGCCAGCCTGCAGGAACTGGCCGCCGAGGTCGCCCGCCTCGGCCAGCCCCCGGAGACGGCCGCGGCGGAGACGCCCTGACCCGGCCCGGTCAACACCGGGTGCTGGCGCGCGTTACCAGGCGGGGCCGCACCAGGACCTCGCTGGGGCCGCCCTCCTCCGCCTCGATCAGCGCGAAGGCCTCGGCCGCGACCCGGTCGAGGCCGACATCCACCGTGGTCAGGCGATAGGGCGGCCAGGCCGAGGCCGCGACGTTGTCGTAGCCGGCCACCAGCACGTCCTCCGGACAGCGCAGGCCGAACTCCTCCCGGAGCGCGTCGATGGCGCCCATCGCCGTGAGGTCGTTCAGGCAGAACAGGCCGTCCGGCCCCGTGCCGGACGCATAGAGCGCCCGCACCGCCGCGGAGCCGCCGCCGTGGTGGTGGTCGCCCTGCGCCCGGGCGCAATCGGCGACGCCGAGTTCCGCCAGGCCCTGCCGGAAGCCCGCCTCGCGGCGCTCCTGGGCGAGCGTGCCCGGCCGGCCCGCGATGTAGCCGAAGCGGCGCGCGCCCTGGGCGTGCAGGTGCCTGGCGATCGCGACGCCGGCCCCATGGTCGTCGGCCGCCACCGTCCGGACCCAGCGGCTGGTCACCGCGGAGTTCATCGTCACGATGGGCACGGAGAAGCGGGTCAGGGCCTCGGCCACGTCCGCGGCGTTCACCGAGAGCGACGTGAGCACCGCGTCGACCCGGTAGCCCGCCAGGACCTCCACGGCCGAGCCGAGCGCCCACTCGTCCTCGACGACCACCAACATGACCTGCCGCCCCGCCCGCTGGAGGCCGGCGGCGAAGCTCTCCAGGGCCATGGCGTGGAACGGGTTGGCGAGGCCGCCGACCGCCACGGCGACGAGGCCCGAGCGCCCGGTCGTCAGCGAGCGCGACAGCAGGTTCGGCCGGTAGTCCAGGGCCTCGGCGGCCGCCAGGACCTTGGCGCGGGTGGCCGCCGAGACGACGCCCCCCGGCGTGAAGGTCCGCGACACCGCCGATTGCGAGACGCCCGCCAGCCGCGCCACGGCGATAGAGGAGGGCGGGCGGGTCCTGGTCACCACGGTGAAGTCTCCCGGCCAGCCCCTGCATGAGGCGCAGGGCATCCATGTGCGCCCGACTGCATCCCTATGCAACATTCGCTGCAGCGCACAGTTGACGGGGACGCAGCCCGCTCGGCCCCGGCTCCCGGCCGCGAGCCGAACGCCCGACCCGCTCCCCCGTGCCCCCGGAGATCCGCATGAGCCTCGCATCCGCCCTCGGCCTGACCTCGGGCCGCAAGGTCCGCTACGCCTTCGTGGCCCTCGGCGACATCACCCAGGAGGCGATGCTGCCGGGCGTGGCCCATACCGGCAATTCCGAGGTCGTGGCCTTCGTCACCGGCGACCCCGAGAAGGCGCGGGGCGTCGGCGCGCAGTACGGCGTCACGGATTCCTACACCTACGAGCAGTTCGGCGACCTTCTGGCCTCGGGCACGATCGACGCGATCTACCTCGCCACCCCGAACTGGCGCCACGCGGAGTTCGCGATCCCGGCCCTGGAGGCGGGCATCCACGTGCTGGTGGAGAAGCCGCTCGAGATCTCGACGGCGAGGTGCCGGGAGATCCTCGCGGTCGCGAAGGCCTCCTCGGCGAAGCTGATGGTGGCCTACCGCCTGCACTTCGAGCCCGCGACCCTCGCGACGATCGACCTGATCCGCTCGGGCAAGCTCGGCGACCTCCTCACCTTCACCTCGACCTTCACCCAGATGGTCTCGCCCGAGAACCACCGGGCCCGCAGCGGCGTCGAGGCCGGCCCGATCTTCGACATGGCCCCCTACCCGGTGAACGCCGCCCGCTACGTCTTCGGGGCGGAGCCCACCGAGGTGGTCTCGGCCGTCGGCATGCGCCATCCGGAGGCGGGCCTCGGCGATTTCGACGACACCGTCGCGGTGACCCTGCGCTTCCCCGGCGAGCGCCTGGCGCAGTTCGTGCTGTCCTATGTCGGCAACACCCTCGACACCTACGCGGTGGTGGGCACGAAGGGCAGCGTCGAGGTCAATCCCGGCTACATGTACGGCAAGTCCCTGGAGCACACGGTCACGCTCGGCGAGACCAAGACCCACGAGAGCTTCCGCAACACCGACCATTTCGGCGGCGAGCTGCGCTACTTCTCCGACTGCATCCTGAACGACCGCGACCCCGAGCCCGACGGCGAGGAGGGCTATGCCGACGTGCGGGTGCTGGAGGGCATCGTCGAGGCCCTGAAGACCGGCGGACCGGTGCGGCTGGAGCCGTTCACCCGCGCGAAGCGGATCGACACCGAGGCCCAGCGCGAGACCCTGCGGGCGAAGGCGTCGCCCGACCTCGTCAACACCTCGAACCCGGGCAAGGGCAAGGACAAGGTGCCGAAGAACTGATCGCGGCCCGATCCCCGGGCACGCGCCCGGGGCCTTGGCTCCTCACAGCGGACCTCAGAGACCCATGGACAGCCTCACGCGGCCCGAGCCGGGCCCGACCCTGATCCGCGCCGGCCGGCCCGGCGCCGCCTCGGCCCACGGCCTCGACCGCCGTCACGCGGAGAGCCGCCGATGAGCCTGGTCGATCTCCCCGAGACCGCCCCGCTCGAGGCCGCCGCCGCGGCGGACGCCACCCCCGGCCGTCCGGCGCCCGCGTCGCACCCGACCCTGATCCTCGTCGCGCTGGCGACGGGGGGATTCGCGATCGGCACCACCGAATTCGCCGCCATGAGCCTGCTGCCGGCCTTCGCGCCCGATCTCGGGATCGACGCCGCCACGGCGGGCCACGTCATCAGCGCCTATGCCCTCGGGGTCGTGGTCGGTGCGCCCGTCATCGCGGTGCTGGCCGCCCGGATCGCGCGGCGCAGCCTCCTCGTCGGCCTGATGCTGCTGTTCGCCCTCGGCAACGGGCTCTCGGCCCTGGCACCGAGCTACCCCTGGATGCTGGCCTTCCGCTTCCTCGCCGGCCTGCCGCACGGGGCCTATTTCGGCGTGGCGGCCCTGGTCGCGGCGTCCCTCGTCCCGCGCGAGCGGCGCTCGCAGGCGGTCTCGCGGGTGATCGCCGGCCTCACCGTGGCGACGGTGGTGGGCGTGCCGCTCGCCAACGGCATCGGCCAGCTCGTGGGCTGGCGCTGGAGCTTCGGCCTCGTGGCCCTGCTGGCGCTGGCGACCGCGATCCTGGTGCGGCTGCACGCGCCGCTGGGCGCGCCGGCGCAGGGGGCCAGCGCCCTGCGGGAGCTCGGCGCCCTGCGGCGCGGCCAGGTCTGGCTGACCCTCGCCACCGGCGCCATCGGCTTCGGCGGCCTGTTCTCGGTCTATACCTACCTCGCCTCGACGATGCTGGAGGTCACCCACGCGTCGCCGGGCGCGATCCCGCCGGTGCTGGCCCTGTTCGGCCTCGGCCTCACCCTGGGCAACCTCGCCTGCGCCTGGGCGGCCGACCGGGCGCTGATGCCGGCGGCCGGCGCGACCCTGGTCTGGAGCGCGGTGGCGCTCGCCCTCTACCCCTACGCGACGGGCAGCCTCTGGACCCTCGGGCCGGTCGTCTTCCTGATCGGCTGCGGCGGCGGACTCGCCACCATCCTGCAGACCCGCCTGATGGATGTGGCCGAGGACGCGCAGACCCTGGCCGCCGCCCTCAACCACTCCGCCTTCAACGTCGCCAACGCCCTCGGCCCCTGGCTCGCCGGGCTCGCCCTCACGGCCGGGTTCGGTCTGCCCGCGACCGGCTGGGTCGGCGTCGCCCTGGCCCTCGGGGGCCTGGCGATCTGGGCGGTCTCGATGGTCGCCGACCGGCGCGCGGGCATCCGGATGGCCGTCGCCCGGTCCTGATCGCGGCCGATCCGGTGTTCGGCGTCGGTCAGGATCGGACGCCGCGGGCGAACCGGACGGCCCCTGCGAGGCGTTCGATCCGTACCGGAATAACCCGGGGGAGGTCCCGGAGGGCCGGTGCCTCGGGGCGTCCGGGAGCGATGCCTGCCACCGGCGCAGGTCCGCCTCGCCCACGGCCGTGCGGGCGAGGTCGGAGGAGCCCGCGACCTGGCGGCCGATCTCCTGCACCGAGTTCCCGAGCTGCTCGGCCGCGGCCCCCACGGTGTGGACGTTGGCGGCCGCCTGCTTGGAGGCGGCGGCGACTCGAACGGGCGCCGGCAGCGATGGGCTCGGCCGGAGCCCGCCCCATCGCCCGGAGAAACGAGAACGTCCTCGAATCGTCCCGCGCGGTGTGGCAGCACGGTCCGGCGGCGCGGGTCCGGTCCGGATCACGAGCCACCCGTCGCCGGCGGCGGGATGCACGCTCAGGGAGACACCACGGATGCAGTGTCGCTGCGATCACCTTCACCTGCGCAGCCGCGACGCGGTCGCGGCTGCGTCGTTCTACGAAAGCGTCCTCGGCGCGCGCGAGATCCGGCGGGACGGGGCGCCGGCGGTCCAGCGCGTCACCCTCGACCTCGGAGGCCTAACCCTGTTCATCGAGCAGGCACCGGATGACATCGCGGGGGCCTCGACGCCTCCGCATCTCGGCATCGAGCACATCGGTCTCGCGGTCGACGACATCGAGGCGACCTATGCCGAGCTGGGGCATCGGAATGCCGCGATCGTCTCCGGCATCACCGACGTGCGCCCCGGCCTGCGCGTGGTCTTCATCGAGGGACCGGACGGCGTGCGCATCGAGCTCCTGCAACGCTCCGACCCCGCCTGACGCAGGGCCCGCCGCCCGGCGGTCCGGACCGAAGGCGTTCGAGGCAAGGCCGCCGAGGCTCATGTGAGGGCGGCAGATGTTGATGACCGCCCGCCCTCGGCTGTCACTTTCCCGAAACTGGTCTTCCGGCTACACATGGCTGCCGCTATGAAGCAGCCTTTTCCCTGGCCTGGTCCAGGATATCGGTCAGTTTTACCCTACAAAGCCGAATCAAGGAAAAGACCCGCATTTTTCGCAGGGCTCTCTACGGGATCGAAGCGGACGTCCAGCACACTTTCGAAATGCTCAAACGCTTCAGGCGAGTCATTTTACAACGCAAGAAGATCGAGGTCAGATTCTCAACCTTCGCCTCTTTGATGATCGAGTTCATGATTATCAAATTCATCCATTTGGCCTAAGAAGAATAGGACTTCACCTCTTGGCGCAATCGAGACGAATCATTACTCAGATTTGACGTTCGTTCTAGAATATTAGACGAGTTTCGCTTATTGTTGGAAACAACGGAACTCAGCTCATTGATGACATTGTTTAGAGACTGTGCTGCAGTGCTTGATATCTTCACCGCGTCGTCGATCTTGACGATCGCGTTGCGCTGCATCTCCAGATCCTTCCCCAGGGCCGACGTGTCGCCGCAGAGCTCATCGACGCTGCCGGAAACCTCTTGAATCGATCCCACGATCGCCGAGACGATCTGCTGGATTTCGCCGACACGAAGTTTGATCTCCTTCGCGGCAGTGGCCGAACCGACGGCCAGTTGCTTGACCTCCGAGGCCACCACGGAAAAGCCGCGGCCCGCCTGCCCGGCCCGCGCCGCTTCGATCGTGGCATTCAGCGCGAGGAGCTGTGTCTGGCTGGAAATCGAGCCGACGACGTCGATGATATTGCCGATCCGGCCGGCCGCGTCGGCTAAGCTGGCAACCGTTGCCTGGATGTCGGCGGCGCGCTTGGCGAGATCGGAGGTGCGGGACTGGCTGCCCTCCATCCGGCTGGAGACCATATCCACGGTGCTGCGCAGGCGATCGGTCGAATCCGCGATCGAAAGTGCCGTGGATGCGGACTCGTCCGCAGACGCCATCGCGGCCTCGATCCGGGTCGCAGCAATCTCGGCCGCGACCACCAGCTCCCGGGCGGAGGCGGTCAGTTCCTGCGCCGTGTCGGCGACCCGGTAGGCGACCATTGCGATCAGGCCGTCCTCGGCAAGCGCCTGGGCCGCCCTCTGCCGCAGGGCGTGCTCGGCCGCGAATGTGTCGAGATGTTCCACAATCGCGACAGAGCATCGCTCCGTCGGGTGTGGAATCGCCGTGACGGTCGACCTGACCGTCAGCGAAGTTCCATCGAGGCGCTTGAACGCCCACATGCGGCGGACGAACCCGTGCGCTTGGTAGGCCGCATTGAACGCAGCCATGGATTCCTTGACGGCGAGTCCGTCGGGCTGCTCGTCCGCCAAACGCTGCATGATCCCGTGGCCGAGGATGTCCTCGACCCGCTTGGCGCCGAACGCGGTGCAGCAAGCTGGGTTTGCAAAAACGATCGTGCCGTTGTGCAGAATGAGGATAGGTGAACTGAAGTGATCGAGTGTGGTCGATTTGACGGCCTCAAGGTCAAGCCCGACCTTCGATGTATCGGATGACTTGCGCATGCGTGCCGAACGCCATCGGCGCATCGTTCCAATCATAGTCGCCATCTCACACGGTTCGTTGCTATGCCTAGATTGCAATTTAGCTTTGCCATAATTAATACTAATTTTCTTTCGCGAGTCGTTGACGTGTCTAGCATGTCATTTATCTCTGACATGATTAACGCTCGTTTTCTGCGGTCAGAGGAAGACGCGCAACCATCGGTTCGTGCGCTGGCGATCAAGGAGCTATGCGGGAAACCGGGTGACGACGGTGGATTGAAGGCGGCGTATCGAGGCGGGTGTCGAGCCAGCCAGAACCTCTCGGCGAGAGCGAGACGCCATGGAGACGCCGATCAACATCGTCCGGCTTCGTCAGTCCGAGGCCATCGACGCCCCCCTGACCGAGGTGCTGCGGGCCGGGGCCCGGCGCCTGTTTGCCCAAGCCGTGGCGCTGGAGGCGGACGCCTTTCTGAGTGCACTGCAGGATCTGCGGCGGCCGGACGGATGCGCGCGGCTGGTGCGGCACGGACACGGGCCGGAGCGGGCGATCCAGACCGGCATCGGCCCGGTGGCGCGGGTCCGCGTCCGGGATCGCGGTGGGGCAGGACCTGCTGATCGGGTCCGGTTCCCCTCGACGCGCCTGCCGAAGTGGGCGCGGCGCACCCGCATCCTGGCTGCGCTGCTTCCGGTCCTGTACCTGCGCGGCATCTCGACCAACGACTTCCAGGAGGCGCTGGCCGCCCTGCTGGGTCGGGACGCCCCGACCCTGTCGCCGGCCGTCATCGCCCGGCTGACGGCAAGATGGGCTGACGAAGATGCCCGCTGGCAGGGACGCGACCTCTCGGCGCGCCGCCACGTCTCCGTCTGGGCCGACGGCGTCGACCTCCAGGCCCGGATGGAGGATCAGGCCGCGTGCAGGCTCGTGCTGATCGGGTCGATGCCCGAGGGCCGGAAGCAACTCGTCGGCTTCCAGGTCGGGGCCGCGAGAGCGCCCAACCGCGACTTCACGGCACCGGCGGTGACGGACAACAGCGCGCCGTCGCCGGACATCTCAACCGCTCCTACCTGTTTCAGGCGCAGGGCGACCTCGACACGGTGTTCTTTGCCCTCGACCGGACCGAGACGGCTGCGGGCCGCGCAGCTGGCCTCCAATCCCTGTCGGGCGAGGCCATCGGCAACGCCACGGCCGCGGCGGACCTCACCGGAGCGATCCCGTCCGCCGGCGGCGCGCCGGGGACGGAGGGACTATCCCTGTGGGCGCGCGCTCGGCGGCCCCGGCCGTGTCGGCGGTCGCAGCGGGTTCGATCTCAACCAGGCCGGCGTGCTGGTGGGCGCGGACAAGCAGTTCGATGGCGGCCTGCTCGGCGTGAGCTTCGGCTATGCCGACGGCACGACCACCGGCGTTGCGAGCCCGAACCGCAGCTCGGCCGGCGCCTATCAGGGCTCCGTCTACGGCGCCTTCGCATTCGATGCCGTCTTCGTGGACGCCGTCGCGGCCTACACCCACACCGACAACCGGACGAGCCGCGGCCTCAGCTTCGGCGACCTGTCGCGCACCGCCATCGGCAGCTTCGGCGGCGGCGACGTCAACACGGCGATCAGGCTCGGGACCCGTACGCGCATCGGCGCCCCCTACGCCGAGCCGAGCGTCGGCCTCGACTGGGACCGCCTGAGCCGTGACGGGGTTCGCCGAGCAGAATGCCGGATCGGCCGGCCGCCTCTCGCGATCCGAGGTGCATGACATCGTGCAGCCCTCGGTCGGCCTGCGGGTGGGTTCGGACTTCCTGCAGGACGGCATCCTCGTCAGGATTGCCACAGTCCGTGTGGTGGGTCAGTCCCGGCGCCGGCCGACGGCGCTCGATCGCCGCGCGCAGAGCTGCGATGGTCAGGCGTGCGTCGATCGACCGACCGGTAGGGCCGCCGACTGGCAGGCCTGACGATGCGCTCGTGGTCGACGGCGGTTACCGCCGGATCGAGCGCGTCGCCGACGAACAATTCATCGGGCTCGTGAACCAGCCCCACGCAGATCCGTCCGTCGGCGGTCACCTCAGGAAGGGGCGCAGCATCTCCACGAGCTTCGTCGGCTGTTCCTCCGGGATCCAGTGACCGCTCCCCGTCACCACGGACGCCGTGACGTCGTCGGCCAGTTGCCGCATCACCTGCCCGACCATCTCGCCCAGGCTGAACTCGGCGCCGAGGGCCAGCACCGGCATGGTCAGCCTGACGCGGGCGTTCTCCGTGTTGTTCGCGGCGTCGAGCGGGAACGTCCGGTAATGTGCGAACGCGGCCCGCAGGCCACCGGGCGCTTTCAGGCGATCCACGTAGAAGGCGATGTCGTCCTCGCCGACGGCATCGGGATCGTAGCTGAACTTGCGGATGAAGTCGGTGAAGAACGCGCGTTCGCGCCCGGCGATCAGGGTCTCGGCGACATCGGGGATGGAGAAGAACGGCACGTGCCAGACGTGCGGGAACTTGCCCACGTCCATCACCGCCTCCAGTCCGAAGCCGGGCAAGACGCTCTCCAGCACCGCGAGCCGGCGGACCTTGCCGGGGTTCCGGGCCGCATAGTCGTAGGCCACCAGCATCCCGACGTCGTGACCGACCAGGTTGATCTCGTCGAAGCCGAGATGGCGCACGAGGTCGGACACGTCCTGCGCGACGGTGCGCTTGTCGTAGCCCGTGAGGGGCCGGTCGGAGTCACCGAACCCGCGCAGGTCGGGCGCGATGACCGTATAGTCGGAGGCGAGGGACGGGATGACGTGGCGCCAGGTGCGCGAGCTCTGGGGGAAGCCGTGCAGCAGGACCAAGGGCGGCCCCTCGCCCGCGCGCGCGAAGCGGATGCGGATGCCGTTCACATGGGCGCTGTGATGGGTGACGGGGTGCGGATGGGCCATCGGCTGCTCCTTGGCGAGGCGAGCGGCGGCAGTGCCGCCGGCGCGCGTCGCAGGGATGTCGGGGTCTCTGGGGCGGGAAGGCCCGGCCGACGGGAGCCGTGCCCCCCATCGGCCGGACGAGGCATGCGAGATGGCTGGAGCTGCGCCCGACCACGTTGGGTCGGGGCACATCTCCAAGCCTTAGTTGTGCTGCGCTTTCTTTCGACGAACCGGCATCCATTTCGTCGGAAAGCGCTCTAGGCGGGCTCGAAGGCCAGCTTCAGTTCGGGATACCAGGTGGTCGTAACGGTCCGGATGAAGCGGCCGAGGTTCGGCAGCGTGCGGGCGAAGTCGGTGATCTCCGGGTGCATGCCGCGCGCCTGGAAGAACGCCTGGGTGAAGCCGAACACCGTGGCGTCGTAGGAGGTGGGGCGGTCGTCACCGAGCAGGAAGCGCTTGTCGCCGATGAGGACGTCGATCGCCTGGAGATCCCGCTTCGCCTTCTCGACGATCTCGGCGGGCGTGAAGCGCGCGATGCCCTGGTCGTAGCAGCGCTTGCGGAAGTCCTCGCGGCGCGCGGCGAGCGCGTCCTGGATCTCGACCGGCAGCGCGGACGGATCGCCGACCATCGCCTTCAGGATGAAGTCCCAGCCATTCTCGTCGAAGAACTCGTAGTAGATGATGACCCAGTAGAGGTGATCCTCCAGCGTGCCCTGGACCATCTGGCCCAGCGCCTTCTGAGCCGGGGAGAGATTCGCGTCGGGGTCGCCCACGGTGCGCTTCAGGTAATCGATGACGAGGCCGGAATCGGCGATCCGCGTGTCGCCGACGCTGACGAACGGCACCTTGCCGCGCGGGCCGACGTCCGGAACCGGCTCGGCGACGACCTCGTGCGGGACATTGAAGAGGCGGAAATACGCCTGCAGCCGCGCGCCGTAGGGAGACAGGGTCTGCACGTAAGGCGAGAGCGAACTCTCGCCGAGCATGACCGTGTGCAGCTTGAAGACGGTGCTGCCATCGACCTGGATGTCGTCGTAGCGGTTCTCGAAGATCGGATAGTGCTTCATTTCCAGTTCCAATCGGATTGAGACATTCACCCGCTCCGCCGAGTGGCTGGCGGAGGGACCGCGGGGGACCGGGGTTTTCCCTGGTGACTTCGTACCGCGATTTATGTACTATCCCGCATAGAAACTGCCGTCAAGGATTTTATGCGAGATGGTACAGAAAAGAGGAGACGCGGTCGCGAGACCCCGGGGCCGGCCGAGGAAGTTCGACGAGGCCGAGGTCCTGGAACGGGCGCGCGACGTGTTCTGGAACTACGGCTACGCCGCGACGTCGCTCGACGACCTCGCCGCGGCGACGGGGCTGAACCGACCGAGCCTCTATGCCGCCTTCGGCGACAAGCACGCGCTCTACCTGCGCGCGCTCGAGGAGAACCGGACCTGGTCGGTCGAAGGCATCCGACAGCGCCTCGACGGCGACGCGCCGTTGCGCGAAGCCCTGTACGATTTCCTCGTCGAGGCGGCGGCCAGCACGCTGGCCGGCGACATGGGTGCACGGGGATGCTTCGTCGTCTGCACGGCCGTGACCGAGGCCTTGCGCGACCCGGACACCCGTGCGGTCGCGGCAGGCTATGTCGAGGACGTCGACCGTGTCTTCCGAGAGCGCTTCGAGCGGTCGAGCGGCGAACTGACCGTCGGGGTCGATCCCGCTTCGGCTGCGGCGGTGGCCTCGGCGATGCTGCAGACGTTGGCGGTGCGAGCACGGACCGGCAGCGGGCGCGAGGCGTTGGCCGGCATCGCGCAGGTCGCCGTGACCCTGATCTGCGGGCCGCCCGACCAGCGTCGCGCAGCGGGAGCCGGAGCGTGAGGGCCGCGGTGGTCGACGCGGGCGGCGGCCCCGAGACCTTCCGCCTCGCGAAACTGCCCGATCCCCGCCCGGGTGAGGGGGACGTCCTCATTCGGGTCGAGGCGATCAGCGTCGAAGGCGGCGATCTCGCGGATCGACGCGACGGTCGGACGCTCAATCCCCGCGTCCTCGGCTATGCCGCCGCCGGGACAATCCTCGAGCTCGGCAGCGCGGTAGAGGGGTTCAGGATCGGTCAGCGGGTGACGACCTTCGCCTTCGCCGGGTCGCACGCCGAGTTGCGCGTCGCCCCGGCGGCGACGACCTTCGCCGTCCCCGACGGCCTCGACATGGGTGTCGCGGCGGCGATCCCGTGCGGGCCAGGGACGGCCGCGCTGGCGCTCGACCTCGGCCGGCTGAGTGCCGGGGATACGGTGCTCGTCACCGGCGCGACCGGTGGTGTCGGCACGGCCGCCGTTCAGCGCGCCGCCGCGTTGGGTGCGAGGGTCATCGGAGCCGCGCGAAGCCGCGCCGCCCTCGATGGGGTGAAAGCCCTCGGGTTGGCCGACGCGGTCGTGACCGGGGACCGGCCGGCGAGCGCGCAGGTCCGCGCCCTGACGGGCGGACGCGGCGTCGACCTCCTCATCGACACCGTCGGCGGCGGCGTCCTCACGGACGGGCTTCTGGCGCTGGCGGACGGCGGCCGGGCGGTGATGGTTGGGGTGATCGGCGGGTTCAACACCCCCATCGACGCGGGCCATCTCCTGGCCCATCGCCTGACGGTGACCGGCTGCTTCATGGGCGCCGTCATGGCCGACCCCGGAACGCGCCGACTGATCGAGGACCTGTTGCGCGACGGCGCGGACGGACGTTTCCTCGTCCCGGTCGATGCCGTGTTCCCGCTGTCGGACATCGCAGCGGCGCACCGCCACGCCGAGCGGGCCGGCCGGCTCGGCCGGGTCATCGTGAAGATCCCGAGGGCGGAGTGACTATCTTGGCCGGGTCCGCCGGCTCGGCCAAGGCACACTGACCAACACCGGCCGTTGCGGCCCGCGTGGACAAATCTTTCTCCGCACACAGAGGCGGTCCATCAAACTCACCGGCCGTGCGGAACGGACAGCTGGGCGTCCGAACGCACGAGGTAACTCCGAATCGAATCCCGGATGCAGACCCTCCCAGGTGTGCAGTCCCGTGGTGTGGTGGTGCCTTATTGGCGCTGGGGCGTCAGGCGCAGGATGCACTATGGCAGGACTTCTTCACGGCAGCGCCCGCACGACGCCGCGTATTCGAGCCGGGCTCCAAGCGTCGAAAGAAAGTAGCCGCTCCCTTGCCGCCCAGTATGGCCTGAACCCGAAGACAGTCGCGAAATGGCGCAAGCGGACGGTGACAACAGATGGGCCGATGGGGCCGAGAAAAGAGACGCGTGATCCTGCGCACCGGGATCGGGTATCAGACCCGTTCTGCCATTTGATCTTGCGCGCCGCCGAAGGCCGGGGTCACCCCTCGGAATGGCCTAAATCCCTGTTCCAACAAGCGAAGAACCGCAAAATCCCACCCCATCCCAGATGATCCCGCATCTGCCATCTGATCCAGCGCGTTACACGACGGACAAGCGTGCGGAACCGGAAGAAGCACCAAAAGGTGGGCACTCCCGTGGGCGCAGCCGGCGCGCCCGACGGAATGTCGCCTAAGCCTTTGAGGTTATTGGTGGGCCCGGCAGGACTCGAACCTGCAACCAGACCGTTATGAGCGGTCGGCTCTAACCATTGAGCTACAGGCCCTCCGCTGCGGCAGCGGTGGATAGAGCGATAGCCGAGTAGCGGGCGCGCGTCACCCCGGATTTGCCGGCCGGGCCCGTGCGGGAGGAACCCGACCCGCGCCGAAGGCCGGCCCGGCGATGCGAGGGGTTCGCGGCCGTGGCGGATCTGCCCCGGGGGTTCCGCGTGACGGTGCGGGGCGTGCGCCGGCGCACAAGGTTGCCGTCCGGGGTGGCGGTTCCGTCTGGCCGTGCCGGGGACGACAACCACATGAGGTTATCGGCAGACGCGGCGGAGGCCGCGCGCCGTCGCTCGTCCATTCCGTTTGTCCTTGAAACAACGTGAGACTGCCCGCATGCCCTCCCTCTCCGATCCGATCCGCATCGGCGCGATCGACGCCAAGAACCGCGTCTTCATGGCGCCGCTGACCCGCGGCCGCGCCTCCCGCACGCACGTGCCGACGCCGATCATGGTGGAGTATTATCGCCAGCGCGCCAGCGCCGGACTGATCCTGACGGAAGCGACCGGAATCTCGCAGGAAGGCCTGGGCTGGCCCTTCGCCCCGGGCATCTGGTCCGACGCGCAGGTCGAGGCCTGGAAGCCGGTCGTCCGGGCCGTGCACGAGGCGGGCGGCAAGATCGTCTGCCAGCTCTGGCACATGGGCCGCATCGTTCATCCGGACTTCCTCGGCGGCCGGCAGCCGATCTCGTCCTCGGCCACCACGGCCCCGGACGCTGCCCACACCTACGAGGGCAAGAAGCCCTACGCCGAAGCCCGTGCGCTGCCCGTCGACGAGATCCCGCGCCTGCTGGCCGATTACGACCGCGCGGCCCGCAACGCCATCGCGGCCGGCTTCGACGGCGTGCAGATCCATGCGGCGAACGGCTACCTCATCGACCAGTTCCTGCGCGACGGCGCGAACTTCCGCACCGACGCCTATGGCGGCTCCATCGAGAACCGCATCCGCCTGCTCACCGAGGTGACGCAGACGGTGGCCGAGGCCGTCGGCAAGGACCGCACCGGCGTGCGCCTCTCGCCCAACGGCGCCATCCAGGGCGTGGACGATTCGAACCCCGAGGCCCTGTTCGGCGCGGCGGCCGCCGCGTTGTCGAAGATCGGCATCGCCTTCCTGGAGCTGCGCGAGCCGGGGCCTAACGGCACCTTCGGCACGGCCAACCACGCCCCCGTCGCGCCGACGATGAAGGCGGCCTTCGACGGCCCCCTGATCCTGAACTCGGATTACGACGGCCCCCGCGCGCAGGCGGCCCTCGACGCGGGCCAGGCCGACGCCATCGCCTTCGGGCGTCCCTTCATCGCCAATCCCGACCTGCCCGAGCGGCTGTTCGCGGGCGCGCCCCTGAACAAGGACGAGGCGAAGACCTGGTACAGCCAGGGTCCGGAGGGCTACGTCGACTATCCGACCCGGGATGCGGCCCGGGCCGCCTGAGCGGCCGACCGGGTCGGGGCCGTCCGGGTCGTCTCCGACCCCGGGACGGCCCCTCCACCGGCGGAGGGCCCGGTCGATCGCGGAACGGTCCCGGACGCCTCAGTAGCGGCAGGCGCTATCGCTCGGAGGGGAGACACCCTATGTGTTGCCATCGACGGGGATAACCGCGCTTGCCTTCGACCGATGCCTGCTCAGCCGCGCCGACCGGATGGACCGAGTCCGATCGGCTGGCGGAGCTCGCCAGCCTCGATCTGACGGCGGCCGGGCGCGAGACCGCCTACGACGACCTGACCCGCATCGCGACCCTGGTCTGCGGCGCGCCCATCGCCCTGGTGAGCCTCGTGGAGGCGGACCGGCAATGGTTCAAGGGCCGCACCGGCGTCGACCTGCCCGAGACGCCGCGGCGGATGTCGATCTGCGCGCACGCCCTCGAGGCGGGGTCGCTCCTCGTCATCCCGGACCTGACCGCAGACCCGCGCACCCGGGACAATCCCCTCGTGAGCGGCGAGCGCCAGCTGCGCTTCTACGCCGGCGCCGTCATCCACTCCCGCGCCGGCTTGCCCCTCGGCACGGTGTGCGTCCTCGATCGGGTCGCGCGCCCGGACGGGATCACCCCGGTCCAGGCCGAGGCGCTGGAGGCCCTGGCCCGCCAGGCCGCCACGCTGATCGAGCTGACCCGGACGCGCCGCGAGGTCGATGCCCGCGAGGCGGAGCTCGAGGCGAGCGAGCGCCGCTTCCGGGTGATGACCGGCGCGATGCCGCAGATGGTCTGGACCACGCAGCCCGACGGCTACCACGACTTCTACAACGACCGCTGGTACGAATTCACCGGGATGCCGCCCGGCTCGACGGACGGCGAAGCCTGGAACGGGATGTTCCATCCCGATGACCAGGAGCGGGCCTGGACGCGCTGGCGCCACAGCCTGGCTACGGGCGAGCCCTACGAGGTGGAGTACCGCCTGCGCCACCATTCCGGAGCCTATCGCTGGACCCTCGGCCGGGCGATGCCGCTCTACGATGCCGAGGGGCGGATCGAGCGATGGTTCGGGACCTGCACCGACATCGAGGACCTGAAGCGGGCGGAGGCCGAGGCGCGCAAGCTCGCGGCCATCGTCGAGCAGTCACAGGACTTCATCGGCATCGCCGACCGCGAGGGATCGGTCCAGCACATCAACGAGGCCGGGCGGCGCCTCGTCGGGCTGCCCGACGTCAACGCCGTGGCCGGGACCCAGCTCCTCGACTACTTCATGCCCGAGAGCCAGGCGCTGGTCACCGGCACGGTCCTGCCCGCCGTCGAACGGCAGGGCTGGTGGGAGGGCGAGCTCGCCTTCCGGCACTTCGGCACGGGGGAGGGGATCGCGGTCCTCTACAACATCTTCCCGGTGCGCGACGATGCGGGCCGCTTCGTCGGCTACGCCACCGTCACCCGCGACCTGCGCGAGCGCAAGCGCGCGGAGGAGGCGCAGGACCTCCTGATCAAGGAGCTGTCGCACCGGATCAAGAACATCTTCGCGGTGGTGGGCGGCATCGCCGGGCTCTCGGCCCGCACCGACCCGGCCGCCCGGCCCTTCGTCTCGGCCTTCCGCGAGCGCCTCGGCGCCCTGGCCCAGGCCCACGAATACGTTCGGCCCCACTCCCCCGCCAGCGCCCCCGCGGTGAAGGGCCAGACCCTGTTCGGCCTGATGCGGCTGATCATGGCGGCCTACGTGCAGGATGGGCGGGAGCGGATCGTCGTCGACGGCGACGACGTGGCCGTGGGCGAGCGCGCCGCCACCGCGCTGGCCCTCATCATGCACGAGCAGGCCACCAACGCGATGAAGTACGGGGGCCTGTCGACCGAGACCGGCGGCGTCCGTCTCACCGGCCGGCGCGAGGGGGCCTTCTACATCCTGACCTGGGCGGAGAGCGGCGGCCCGACGGTCATCGGTCCGCCGTCGCGGCAGGGCTTCGGCACGGTCCTGGCGCAGCGCAGCGTCGTCGGGCAGCTCGACGGCACCCTGGAGCAGGACTGGGCCCCGACCGGCCTCGTGATGCGCCTCGTGGTGCCGGTGGACAATCTCGAGTCGTGAGCGGGCGCCCCTACCGCCTCGTCGTCTTCGATTTCGACGGGACCCTGGCGGACAGCTTTCCCTGGTTCGCCGGGGTCATCAACGGGGTGGCCGACCGCTACGGCTTCGCCCGCATCGCCGCGCACGAGACCGAGACCCTGCGCGGCATGGATGCGCGGGGCATCGTCCGGCATCTCGGCATTCCGGCCTGGAAGCTGCCGCTGATCACCCGCCACATGCACCGGCTCGCCGCCCGCGACATCGCCGCGATCCGGCTGTTCCCCGGGGTGCCGGACCTGCTGGCCGACCTCGACGGGGCGGGTCTGCGGCTCGGCATCGCCAGCTCGAACCGCGAGGCGACGATCCGGCGGGCGCTGCGGAAGGAGGCCCGGCGCTTCACGCACTATGCCGGCGGCGCCACGCTGTTCGGCAAGGCGCGGCGCCTGCGCGCCCTGATCCGCGATGCCGGGGTCGCCCCGTGCGACGCGCTCTATGTCGGCGACGAGATCCGCGACCACCAGGCCGCCTCCGAGGTGGGCTGCGCCTTCGGAGCCGTGGCCTGGGGCTATACCCGCGCCGACGCCCTGGCCGCCCGGGGGCCGGCGCACGTCTTCGCCGATCCCGGCGAGATCACCCGTGCCATCGTGTCGGGCCCGCCACAGGACGCTGGAAACTGCGCCGCGGGCCGGGCCGCCGGCTTGCCACCCGGTCCCGCGGCGCGCCAGGTTACCGCCTGATAGGTGCCGCTCGGCGCACGGGAAGCTCGCGCATGGACAAGTCGCCTCGATCGCCGCCGACCGGCCCGGCCGTCACGCCGGACCGGGAGCCGGCGGTCCGCCGCGTCCGGGCCCGCGGAGCGCGGTCGCACTTCTTGGTGGCCTGCCTCGCCGGCGGCCTGCAGGCCGCCTACCAGCCGCAGCCCGAAGCCGAGGTCTCCGACCGGTTCGCCGGCTTGATCGCCCGCCTCGAGTCCGGGGCGCCCGACGCGTCCTGACGCCGTCAGGATCGTTCGCGCCGACCGCGCCGGCTGCGCGCCACCGCCTTCCGCAACACCCGTGAGAGCTGCTCGACCGAGTAGGGCTTGTGCAGCAGCTCGAAGCCGTGCGCGCCTTCCTCGGCCAGGACGTGGCTGTAGCCGCTGGCCAGCACCACCGGCAGGTCGGGCCGGCGGCGGACGATCTCCTTGGCGAGCTCGATCCCGTTCATGCCCGGCATGACGATGTCGGAGAACACCACCTCGAAGCGGAACGGGATCTTCTCGAGCTGGCGCAGGGCGTCGGCGGCGGAGGTCGCCCAGACCGTGTGGTAGCCGAGCTCGGCCAGGGTCTGGGTCGCGAAGCGGCCGACCTCCGGGTTGTCCTCGACCACGAGGACGCAGGTGCCGTGCCCCTCGGTCAGGGGTTCGGCCTCCTCGGGGAGCCCGACGGTCTCCGGCACGCCCGCGACCCGCGGCAGGTAGAGGGTGAAGGTCGAGCCGTGCCCCGGCGCGCTCTCCACGACGACCTCGCCGCCGGACTGCTTGGCGAAGCCGAAGACCTGGGACAGTCCGAGGCCGGTGCCCTGGCCGACGCCCTTGGTGGTGTAGAACGGCTCGAAGATCCGATGGAGGTCGCCCGCCGCGATGCCGGAGCCGGTATCGGTCAGCGACACGGCCACGAAGGCGCCGGCCCGGATGTCGAGGGGCGGGATGCCCTCGACGGTGCCGACCCGGATCGTCAGCCGGCCCTGGCCGTCCATGGCGTCGCGCGCGTTGACCGCCATGTTCACCAGCGCGGTGTCGAACTGGCTCGGGTCGGCATGCACGTAGCAGGGCGTCTCGGGGACCTCGACCACGATGGCGATGCGGGCGCCCGTCAGGGTCCCGACCATCTCGCTGATCGCGGCGACGCCGGTGCCGACGTTGAAGGTCTCGGGTTTCAGGGCCTGGCGCCGGGCGAAGGCGAGGAGCTGACCGGTGAGCTTGGCCGCCCGCGCCACCGTGTCGGAGATCGCGTCGACGTAGCGGCGGCGGCGGTCCTCGGCGAGCCCCGGCCGCTTGAGGAGATCGGTGGAGGACTTGATGACCGTGAGGAGGTTGTTGAAGTCGTGGGCGACGCCGCCGGTGAGCTGGCCCACCGCCTCCATCTTCTGCGCCTGCCGCAGGGCCTCCTGGGCCTGGTCGAGGGCGGCCTCCCGGGCCTTCTCCTCGGTGATGTCGCGGCCGCTGCAATAGGAGCGCCCGCCCTCCGGCACCGCGGTCCAGGAGAGCCAGCGGTAGCCGCCGTCGCGGGTGCGATAGCGGTTCTCGAAACGGAAGACGGGCGTGCTGCCGGCGAGCGTCCGGATCGCCGCCTGCGTGCGCTCGACGTCGTCCGGGTGGATCAGGTCGATCACGGGGCGCCCGGCGATCTCCGATTCGGACCAGCCGAGCACCACCTCCCAGGCCGGGTTCAGGCGCTCGAAATAGCCGTCCGGGTGGAACACGCCGAGGAGGTCGGGGCTGACCAGCCAGGTCAGGCCGCGCTCGTTGGAGCGCAGGATGACCTGGCGCTCCAGATCGGCATTGAGGAAGCGCAGCTCCGCCTCGTTCCGGCGCAGGGCGATCTCGGCCAGCGCCCGGTCGGTGACGTCGACGCCATCGACGAAGATACCGGTGACGGCGCCGTCGTCGTCGAAGATCGGCTGGTAGACGAAGTCGAGATAGAGCTCGACCTCGGGTCCGTCGGCGGCCTTCAGGGTCAGTTTCGAGGCCGTCGCGGTGAAGGCCTCCCCGGTGCGGTAGACGGTGTCGAGCAGGTCGAGATAGCCCTGGGCGACGGCGTCGGGGAGGGCCTCCGCCACGGTCCGGCCGAGCACCGGCCGGTTGCCCACGAGGCGGCGATAGGCCGGATTGGCGAGCTCGAAGCGGTGTTCGGGCCCGCGCAGGACGGCCATGAAGCTCGGCGCCTGGGCGAAGAGCTGCTCGAGGCGCTCGTGCTCGGCCCTGGCCCGGCGCTCCGCCCGGACCCGGCCCGTGGTCTCGGCACAGGCGCAGAACATGCCGGCGACCCGCCCGGCCTCGTCGCGCACGGGCGTGTAGCCGAAGGAGAAATAGGTCTCCTCCGGGTAGCCGTTGCGGTGCATGATGAAGGCGATGCCGTCCATATGCGTCGCCTCGCCCGCATAGGCGCGGGCGAGGATCGGCTCCACCTGGTCCCAGATGTCGTGCCAGAGGTCGCGGAACGAGCCGCCGAGGGCGGCGGGGTGCCGCGCGCCGCACATGGCGGCGTAGCCGTCGTTGTAGAGCGTGATGTAGTCCGGCCCCCAGACGATCAGCATCGGCTGCTGCGAGCCGAGCATCACGCCCACGAGGGTCTTGAGCGCCTGGGGCCAGCCCGCCGGCGCGCCGAGGGAGGTCGCCGACCAGTCGTGCTGGCGCAGGAGCGCGCCGGTCTCGCCACCCTCGACGAGAAAGGCTTCGCGAAACGGCATCCTAGGGTCCTCTGCCGGCCCGGGGGCGAGCCCGGGCGGGCCGTTCATGGCATGGGCCGCCCGGCCCATTGGACAGCCGACCGGGCCCGCCCGCGCGGACCAGGCCGGTCAGAGGCCGCGATTGGCGCCCGGAACCACGCTGGCGCCGGACCCGCTGCCGAACGGCTCGTACTTGGTCAGGCCGCGGAAGAGCTGGCTGAGGAAGGCGCGGTCGGCGCCGCTGGTCGGCGTGGTGCGCTCGATGAAGTCGAACACCTTGCCGTCCTGCAGGCCGTAGAGCGCCACGCGCTCGACCTTGAAGGCCGGGGTGAAATAGACGGCGGTGACCTTCTGGTCCTCGACCTGCTCGCCGAGGAACAGGACCGTGCGGCGCGTGTTCTGGCTGATGTAGTACCAGGACTTGTTGCCGACGGTGGAGACGGTGGAGGGCGTACCGAGGATCTGCAGCACCTGCTCGGCGCTCATGCCGGGCTTCACCGTGGCGAGGGCCGCCTGGTCGATCTGGTAGCCGTGGCGGATGTCCTCGCCGATGCAGCCGGACACACCGGCTCCGATCACGCCGAGGACGGCGAGGCGAGCGAGCGACGAGACGAGACGGCGCGACATCGGCCACCCTTGCTGACAGTGAGAAACTGAACGCGTCTTCCGTGAAGGCGACTCCCGGAAGGCGTCCTCCGCGAGGGCATCTTCCAGGAAGGCATCCCGCGGCCCCGATGCCGACCCGGCACCGAGGGCGGAAGAATCCCGATGGAGGTTGCACCTTGACCGTTCGCTGCCGTAACGCGGGGTTATGGTTTTGACAAGGCAAGCCCGGCCACACCCGCCGGCCGTCCGCAGCGGTTCCGAGGCCGCGGGCCGGGGGAGACGCGCATGATGACGGGACTCCTCGACCGGCTGCGCGGCTGGGGGCGCTCGAGCCCGCGCGAGCGGGTGATCGAGACGCTGCACGGCCGCGTCAACGAGGCGGCGCGGCATCCGGACCTCTACCTGCGTCTCGGCGTGCCGGACACGCTGGAGGGCCGGTTCGAGTGCCTGATCCTGCACGTCATCCTGGTGCTGCGGCGCCTGAACCGGCTGCCCGAGCCGGCCGCGGACGTGGCGCAGGACCTCGTGAATTCGGTCTTCCTGCAGCTCGATTCGTCGCTGCGGGAATCCGGTATCGGCGATTTCGGGGTGCCGAAGCGCATGAAGAAGCTCGGCTCGGCCTTCTACGGCCGTGCCGAGGGCTACGATGCCGCCCTCGATGCCGGGGATGCGACGGCCCTGACGGCCGCGCTCGCCCGCAACGTCCTCGGCCTGGACGCGCCGGAGGCGGCGGCCGGGCTCGCCCGCTACGTCGTCGCCGGCGATGCCGCCCTGGCCCGGTCCGACCTCGACGGCCTGATCGGCCTCGGGCCGGCCTTCCCACCGCCGCACACCTTCGCCGCTCCGCCTGCCGGGCCGGAGGGCGCCACGACACGGACAGTTCCATGACCCGTCACGACAAGCCCCCTCACGACAAGCCTCGCCACGACACCCCGCGCCGCGACGAGCCTGGTCCGCTCTCGCGGGCCGTCAGCGTCGACCGCCTGCGCCGCAGCGACGGCCGCCTCGTCGTCACGGCGAGCCCGGAGGAATGCACGGCGCTCGCCGCGGATTTCGGAATCCCGGCCATCCGCGACCTCACGGGAACCTTCGAGACGAGCGGCCCGGCCTCGGCCTTCCGGGTGCGCGGGACCGTGACCGCCCAGGTGACGCAGGTCTGCACGGTGTCCCTCGAACCGTTCGAGGGCCCCGTCTCGGAGCCGGTGGACCTGCTGTTCACCGACACCGACCGGCTCGCCGGGACCGATGCGGAGGATGCCGACGTTCCCGATCCGATCGTCGGCGGCAAGATCGACTTCGGCACCATCACGGCCGAGTTCCTGGCCCTCGGGCTCGACCCCTATCCACGCAAGCCCGGCGTCGCCTTCGCGCCCCATATCGAGGACATGGACGAGCCGCCGCTGGCCGCCCTGCGCGGCCTGAAGCCGGCCAACGACTGAGCCGGCCGGGCCTTCGCCGGGACGGCGTTCCGCGAAAGGTTCAGATTTCGTTTGCCCGCCGGGCCTCAATCGCTATTTTCCGCCGCGCCGGGCAGGGGGCCGGTCGTCCGCCGGCACCCCGTCCACCGTGATGCCTTCCCGCCGGGAGGCAGCCCTTCCGCGTATCAGAGGCCACCGGCCACCCACCATGTCCCAGAGAGTGTGCATCTCGCTCGACGCCATGGGCGGCGACCACGGCCCCACGACCGTGGTGCCCGGCGCCGCCATCGCCCGCGAGCGCCATCCCGAGATGACGTTCCTGATGTTCGGGGATGAAGCCATCCTCACGCCGTTGGTGGCCGCCGAGCCGCGCCTAAAGGGCGCCGTCGAGATCCGCCACACGACCATGGCGATCGCCATGGACGAGAAGCCGAGCCAGGCGGTGCGCTCCGGGCGCGGCAAGTCCTCGATGTGGCGCGCCATCCAGGCGGTGAAGGACGGTGAGGCCGATGCCGCCGTCTCGGCCGGCAACACCGGCGCCCTGATGGCGATGTCCAAGATCTGCCTGAAGACTTTGGCGGGCATCGAGCGCCCGGCCATCGCCTGCCTCTGGCCGACGGTGCGCGGCGAGAGCGTGGTCCTCGACGTCGGCGCCACCATCGGCACCGATGCCGAGCACCTCGTCGAGATGGCGGTGATGGGCTCCGCCATGGCCCGGATCGTGTTCGACCTCGATCGGCCGACCGTCGGGCTCCTCAACGTCGGCACCGAGGAGATGAAGGGCAACGAGGCGGTCAAGGAAGCGGCGCGGTACCTGCGCGAGACCGACCTGCCGAACCTCGCCTATCACGGCTTCGTCGAGGGCAACGACCTCGGCAAGGGCACGGTGGACGTCGTCGTCACCGAGGGCTTCACCGGCAACATCGCCCTGAAGACCGCCGAGGGCACGGCCAAGCAGATCGGCAGCTACCTGCGGGCCGCCATGAGCCGGACCCTCTCGGCCAAGATCGGCTACTTCTTCGCCCGCCACGCCTTCAAGGCCCTGCGGGACAAGATGAACCCGAGCCGGGCCAACGGCGGCGTGTTCCTCGGCCTCGAGGGCATCGTCATCAAGAGCCACGGCTCCGAGGACGCGCACGGCTTCGCGGCGGCCGTCGACCTCGCCCACGACATGGCGCGGCACGACCTGATGCGCACCATCCGCGACATGCTCGACCTGACGCCGGCTGCGGCCGCATCGTGAGTGAGCCGGCCCGCGAACAGAAGGACGGCCCCATGACGGTCCCCCCAGGACGAGTCCTGCGCTCCGTCGTCGTCGGTTGCGGCTCCGCCCTGCCGGCCCGATGCGTCACCAACGAGGAGCTCAGCCGCACCGTCGACACCTCCGACGACTGGATCGTGCAGCGCACCGGCATCCGCCAGCGCTACCTTGCGGACGCCACCGAGACCACCTCGGTCCTCGGTGCCCGCGCCGCACGGGCCGCCCTCGACGAGGCGGGTCTGGCCGCCGACGACATCGATCTGATCATCTGCGCCACCTCGACGCCCGACCACACCTTCCCGTCCACCGCCACCGAGATCCAGGCGGCCCTGGGCCTGCGCGGCGGCTTCGCCTTCGACGTCCAGGCGGTCTGCGCCGGCTTCGTCTACGCCGTGACCGTGGCCGACAAGTTCCTGAGCACGGGCAGCGCCCGGCGCGCCCTGGTCGTCGGCGCCGAGACCTTCTCGCGGATCCTCGACTGGGAGGACCGCACCACCTGCGTCCTGTTCGGCGACGGCGCCGGCGCCGTGGTGCTGGAGGCCCGCGAAGGGGAGGGCACCAGCGCCGACCGCGGCGTGCTCACCGCGAGCCTGCGCTCGGACGGGCGCCACCGCGACAAGCTCTACGTGGACGGCGGCCCGGGCTCCACCGGCACCACCGGCCACCTGCGGATGACCGGCAAGGAGGTGTTCCGCTTCGCCGTCGGTTCCGTCACCGACGTGATCGACGACGCCTTCCGGGCGTCCGGCACCACGGCGGAGGACCTCGCCTGGTTCGTTCCGCACCAGGCCAACCGGCGGATCATCGAGGCCTCGGCCGACAAGCTCGGCATCGCCCGCGAGAAGGTGGTGCTGACCGTGGACCGGCACGGCAACACCTCGGCCGCCTCGATCCCCCTGGCCCTCGACGTCGCCCGCAAGGACGGCCGGATCCGGCCCGGCGACCTTGTGATGATCGAGGCGATCGGCGGCGGATTCACCTGGGGCGCGGCCCTCATCCGCTGGTAGGGGCGGGGCGTTCTGAAAACGGGACCTCACGCAAGGTTGACCGCAGGATGAACGCCGATTAGCGTGCGCAATCATAGAGATACTAAGAAAACTCGAATCGCCTTGGGGAATGTCGCATGACAGGAAAGACGGTCACACGCGCCGATTTGAGCGAGGCCGTCTACCAGCAGGTCGGCCTCTCGCGGACCGAGTCCTCCGCCCTGGTCGAGACGGTTCTGTCCGAGATCTGCGCCTGCCTCGCGAGCGGTGAGACGGTGAAGCTCTCGTCGTTCGGTTCCTTCGTGGTGCGCAGCAAGGGCCGCCGGGTCGGGCGCAACCCCAAGACCGGCGTCGAGGTGGCGATCGAGCCGCGCCAGGTCATGGTGTTCAAGCCCTCGAACGTGCTCAAGGCCCGGATCAACGGCCTGAACGGCGCGGCCGAGCACGACGACGAATAGGCCCGCCATGTCCCTCGCCGCGCGGATCGACGAAACGAAGTCAGACCCTCGCGACGGGGAGACGCCCGTGCGCGAGGCCCCCGAGAAGAGCGCGGGCGCCTTCCGCACCATCAAGGAAGCCGCCGACGAACTCGACGTGCCGCAGCACGTCCTGCGCTTCTGGGAGACGCGCTTCACCCAGATCCGCCCGGTCAAGCGGGCCGGCGGCCGGCGCTACTACCGCCCCGACGACGTCGATCTCCTCAAAGGCATCAAGCGCCTGCTGCACGGGCAGGGCTACACCATCAAGGGCGCCCAGCGCGTGCTGCGGGAGCGCGGCCTGCGCTTCGTCCAGTCGGTGGGGCGCGGCGAGGTCGTGGCGGCCGCCCCCTCGCTCCAGGATGCCGAGCACGAGGCACCGGCGGCCGGCCCGCTGGGCGGACCGCCTGCCGGAGACGCGCTCACCGAGGCGCAGCGGGCGGTGCTCGAAGCGGCCCTGGACGACCTGCGGGCCTGTCGCGCGGCGCTCGCCGGCCTGCGCCTGCCGCCGGAACCGGCCGGGGACATCGAAGGCGACCTCTAAGGACGGGAGGGCTCCGGACGTCCGAGACGGCCCGCGCCCACTCGACGCCCGCGCCCGCGATCCCCACATCCGCTGCACCCGGACCGAATCCCCCGCGTCCCGCGCGGATCGCCCGGCGTGATCGGAGTTCGTCCCGCATGCTGCTCGCCCGTTCCCTCACCCTCCTGACCGCCGGCGCCCTCCTGGCCGGGCCGGCCCTGGCGCAGACCACGGTCACCCGCAGCGAGACCGCCGCCAGCGGCAAGAGCGTGCGCCTCGCCATCGTGCCGAACCTGAAGAAGGACTGCTCCACCGGCCCGATGCCGGAGATCCGGGTCAGCGGCGCGCCGAAGAACGGCTCGCTCATCACCAAGGTCGGCAAGATCAAGACCCCGGCGAAGTACCGCTGCCCCAGCAAGGAGGCCGCGGTCCAGGCGGTGTTCTACCAGAGCAAGGACGGCTTCACCGGCAGCGACGAGGTGACGGTGGACGTCAAGGATTCCGACGGGAACGTCCAGACCCAGAACATCAAGATCACGGTGGGAGCGGCCAAGCCCGATGCGGCCAAGAAGGAGTCCACCGACCTGTGAGCCTGCCCCGGGGCCGCGGCGCACCGGCGTCCGCGGCCTCGGCCCCGAACCCGGGTGACCGGTCCGAGTGTTGCACTGTGGCACGCATCACACGCCCAAATTCCGTCGTGAATGCGCTGCGACAAAACTGGGCCTGTCAGTTGCATCCAAGGCGAGACAGGATGAAGCTGTCGCTGTCGTGAGGGGATCGGAAAGCCTATGCCGTCGACGAACGACCTGTTCCAGAGCTTCGCCCGTGGCTACGAGGCGCGTCGCGATACGGAGATGAGCCTCTCCGAGTATCTCGAAGCGTGCCGCGACGAACCCTTGATGTACGCCTCCGCCGCCGAGCGCATCCTCGAGGCCATCGGCAAGCCGGAATTCGTGGACACAGCGAAGGACCCGCGCCTGGGGCGCGTGTTCATGAACCGGACCATCCGGGTCTATCCCGCCTTCGCCGAGTTCTACGGCATGGAGGAGACGATCGAGCGCATCGTCTCGTTCTTCCGCCACGCGGCGCAGGGCCTGGAGGAGCGCAAGCAGATCCTCTACCTGCTCGGTCCCGTCGGCGGCGGCAAGTCCTCCCTCGCCGAGCGCCTCAAGGCCCTGATGGAGACCCACCCCATCTACGTGCTGAAGGCCGGCAACGAGGTGTCCCCGGTCTTCGAGAGCCCGCTGGGGCTGTTCGACCCCGAGACGATGGGGCCTGAGATCCAGGAGCGCTACGGCATCCCGCGGCGGCGCCTCACCGGCCTGATGAGCCCCTGGGCTCTGAAGCGCCTCGACGAGTTCAACGGCGACATCTCGAAGTTCAAGGTCATCAAGGTCCGGCCCTCGCGCCTGCGCCAGATCGCCATCGCCAAGACCGAGCCCGGCGACGAGAACAACCAGGACATCTCCAGCCTCGTCGGCAAGGTCGACATCCGGCGCCTGGAGACCCTCTCGCAGGCCGATCCCGACGCCTACTCCTACTCCGGCGGCCTCAACCGGGCGAACCAGGGCGTCCTCGAATTCGTCGAGATGTTCAAGGCCCCGATCAAGATGCTGCACCCCCTGCTCACCGCGACGCAGGAGGGCAACTACGTCGGCACCGAGAATATCGGCGCGATCCCGTTCACGGGCGTGATCCTGGCCCACTCGAACGAGTCCGAGTGGCAGACCTTCAAGACCAACAAGAACAACGAAGCCTTCATCGACCGGATCTACGTGATCAAGGTGCCGTACTGCCTCCGGGTCACCGAGGAGCAGCGCATCTACGAGAAGCTGGTCTCGGGTTCGGAGCTCTCCGAGGCCGCCTGCGCGCCGGGCACCCTGGAGATGCTGGCCCGCTTCTCGGTGCTCTCGCGCCTGCGCGAGCACGCCAATTCGAACGCCTTCTCGAAGATGCGGGTCTACGACGGCGAGTCCCTGCGCGAGGTCGATCCCCGCGCCCGCTCGATGCAGGAATACAAGGACGCCGCCGGCGTCGACGAGGGCATGGACGGGATCTCGACCCGCTTCGCCTTCAAGGTGATGGCGGCGACCTTCAACCACGACACCACGGAGGTCTCGGCCGATCCGGTCCACCTCATGTACGTGCTGGAGCAGGCCCTGCGGCGCGAACAGCTGCCGCCCGAGACCGAGAAGCGCTACCTGGAGTTCATCAAGACCGAGCTGGCTCCGCGCTACGCGGAGTTCATCGGCCACGAGATCCAGAAGGCCTACCTCGAATCCTACCACGATTACGGCCAGAACCTGTTCGACCGTTACATCGACTATGCCGATGCGTGGATCGAGGACCAGGACTTCAAGGATTCCGAGACCGGGCAGCTCCTCAACCGCGAACTCCTCAACCAGGAGCTGACCAAGATCGAGAAGCCGGCCGGCATCGCGAACCCGAAGGACTTCCGCAACGAGGTGGTGAAGTTCGCCCTGCGCTCCCGGGCGCAGCACGGTGGCCGCAATCCCTCCTGGACGAGCTACGAGAAGCTGCGCGAGGTCATCGAGCGGCGCATGTTCAGTCAAGTCGAGGAGCTGCTGCCGGTGATCTCCTTCGGCTCGAAGAAGGACGGCGAGACGGAGAAGAAGCACGGCGAGTTCGTCGACCGGATGGTGGCCCGCGGCTACACCGAGCGGCAGGTCCGCCGCCTGGTCGAGTGGTACATGCGGGTGAAGCAGGCGGGCTAGGGCATCGACCAAGCCTTGTCCGCACGGTGACGGGGCGGCCGCCACGGTGGCCGCCCCGCTCCGTCGATCCCACATTGGTCTTGAGGGCGAAGGCACACACACCGGATGCACATCGTCGACCGCCGTCTGAATCCCGGGGGCAAGAGCCTCGCCAACCGCCAGCGCTTCCTGCGCCGCGTGAAGGACGTGGCCCAGCGCGCCGTGCGGGAATCCGCGCGGGAGAAGGACATCAAGGACCTGGGCAAGGACGGCCGCGTCTCGGTGCCGGCCGACGGGGTCCGCGAGCCGCGCTTCGCCCGCCAGCCCGGCACCGGCCTGCACGACCACATCCTGCCCGGCAACAAGACCTACGTGGAGGGCGACCGAATCGAGCGTCCGCCGTCGGGCGGCGGCGGCAAGGGCTCGGGGGAGGGCGGCGAGGGCTCCGAGAACAGCGAGGACGCCTTCCGCTTCGTGCTGACCCGGGAGGAGTTCCTCGAGCTCTTCCTCGAGGACCTCGAACTGCCCGATCTCGCCAAGCGCCGGCTCTCGGTGGTGGAGACCGAAGGCCTGCGCCGGGCCGGCTACACCATCTCCGGCTCGCCGGCCAACCTCGCCCTGACGCGCACCCTGCGCAATTCGATGTCGCGCCGCATCGCCCTGAAGCGGCCGAAGCCCGACGAGATCGCCGCCCTGGAGGCGCGCATCGCCGCGACACCCTCGAGCGATCCCGACCTGCCGGAGCTGCTGCTGACGCTCTCGGCCCTGCGCGAGCGCACCAAGCGCATTCCCTACGTCGATCCCCTCGACCTGCGCTACCGCCGGTTCGAGACCTATCCGCGCCCGGTGGCGCAGGCGGTGATGTTCTGCCTCATGGACGTCTCGGGTTCGATGACCGAGCACATGAAGGACCTCGCCAAGCGCTTCTACATCCTGCTGCACATCTTCCTGACGCGGCGCTACAGGCACGTGGAGATCGTCTTCATCCGCCACACCGACAAGGCGACGGAGGTGGACGAGGAAACGTTCTTCGGCTCGCGCGAGACCGGCGGCACCCTGGTCTCCTCGGCGCTGGTCGAGATGAAGCGCGTCATCGCCGAGCGCTACGATCCCAACGATTGGAACATCTACGCGGCGCAGGCGTCGGACGGCGACAACGTCTCCAGCGACGGTCCGACCTCGACGGAGCTGCTGCGCGCCCACATCCTGCCGGCCTGCCAGCACTTCGCCTACCTGGAGGTCGGCGACGAGAACGGCCCGCGGGCCGGCTTCGTCGAGCACCGCACCACCCTGTGGCGAACCTACGAGAGCCTGGCGAAGACGGGCGCGCCCATCGCCATGCGCAAGGTCAACCACCGACGCGACATCTACCCGGTGTTCCGCGAACTGTTCGGGCGCAAGGACGCCCGGGCGGAAGCCGAGGCCTGAGGCCGCGCGCCGCGCGGGACACGAACCCTCCGAGGAAGGCCTACATCCTATGGTCGGCAGCATCATCCGCCCCACGCCCCAGCGGATCTCCGGCGGCCAGGAGCCGCTCTTCACCGGGAACGACTGGGATTTCGACACGATCCGGCGCATCCACGACGCCTGCGAGTCGATCGCCGGCGCGGAACTCGGCCTGTCCTGGTACCCGAACCAGATCGAGATCATCACCGCCGAACAGATGCTCGACGCCTACGCGTCGATCGGCATGCCGCTGTTCTACAAGCACTGGTCCTTCGGCAAGCACTTCGCCCAGCACGAGGCCGGCTACCGGCGCGGCATGATGGGGCTCGCCTACGAGATCGTCATCAACTCGGACCCGTGCATCTCCTACATCATGGAGGAGAACACGGCGACGATGCAGACGCTGGTCATCGCCCACGCGGCCTTCGGCCATAACCACTTCTTCAAGAACAACTACCTGTTCAAGCAGTGGACCGACGCCGAGGGCATCCTCGACTATCTCGACTTCGCCAAGGGCTTCATCTCGCGCTGCGAGGAGCGCTACGGCCACGCCGCCGTCGAGGCGGTGCTCGACGCCGCCCACGCGCTGATGAGCCAGGGCGTCCACCGCTACCCGCGCAAGAAGCGCCCCGACCTCGCCTCCGAGCAGCGCCGGGAGCGCGAGCGCGCCGAGCACGGCGAGCAGATCTACAACGACCTCTGGCGCACCCTGCCGCAGAAGGTCGCCGGCGCCCGCCCCGACCTTGCCGCGGAGCGGCGCAAGGCGCTCCTCGAACTTCCGCAGGAAAACATCCTCTACTTCCTCGAGAAGGCGGCCCCGCGCCTGCGGCCCTGGCAGCGCGAGATCCTGCGCATCGTCCGCCTGGTGGCGCAGTACTTCTATCCGCAGCGCCAGACCAAGGTGATGAACGAGGGCTGCGCCACCTACTGCCACTACCGGATCATGAACTCCCTCTCGGAAAAGGGCCTGATCGGCGAGGCGGCCTACCTCGAATTCCTGCAATCGCACACCAACGTCGTGCGCCAGCCGAACTACAACGAGCGTGGCTACAACGGTCACAATCCCTATGCCATCGGGTTCGCCATGATGCAGGACATCGCCCGCATCGTGGAGCAGCCGACGCAGGAGGACCGAGAGTGGTTCCCCGAGATCGCCGGCACCGGGGACGCCATGGCGACCCTGCGCGACATCTGGGCGAACTACCGCGACGAGAGCTTCATCGCCCAGTTCCTCTCGCCCAAGCTCATGCGCGACATGCGGCTGTTCCACGTCGTCGACGATCCCGACGAGTCCGACCTCTACGTCGAGGCGATCCACGACGAGCGCGGCTACCGCAAGATGCGCCGCTCCTTCGCCCGGCAATACGACGTCGCCTGGCTCGACCCGGACATCGAGGTGGTGGACGTGGACCTCGAAGGCGACCGGCGCCTCATCGTGCATCACCGCGCGCTGAATCGCATCACCCTGCAGAAGGACGACGCCAAGCGGGTGCTGCAGCACCTGGCCGATCTCTGGGGCTACGATGCGGTGCTGAAGGAGATCGACCCGGCCAACGACGCGGTGCTGGCCGAGCACCATGCCAGCGCGCGGCCGATCTTCTTCTGAGCGTGGGGCCCGCGCCGGGGCTCCGGTCCATCGGAGGATTGGCGGCGTCCGGCGCAGGCGCTAGCGTGGGGCCATGATGAACGACGACCTGCGCGAATCGCGCGCCGCCCTGATCCTGCTCGCCGCCGCGGTCGGCTCCGTCCTGATCTTCGGAGCCGTCACGATCCTGATCCAGCTCTGACGCGCCGGAGGCGGCGCCCTCAATGCGTCCAGGGCGCGGTGCGGTTGAACTTGAAGTTGTCCGAGTAGGACAGACCCTTGCGCAGGATCGGCTTCTGCGGCTCCTCGACCCGGTAGGACAGGCCGGCCCGCGTCGCGTAGGCCACGGCCTCCTCGCGGGTCTCGAATTCGAGATGGACCTGCTGCAGCATGTCGGAGGAACCGGTCCAACCCATCAGGGGGTCGGTCTCGCGCGGCGCCGTCTGGTCGAATTCGAGCACCCAGGCCTTGGCGCGCGCCGTCCCGGACTGCGTCGGATCCTTCGCGGGCTGGTAGATGCGGGCGCTCGACATCGGGTCGTCCAACTCCAGGGAGCCTCGGCGGAAAACAATGGTCGGGGCGATAGGATTCGAACCTACGACCCTCTGGTCCCAAACCAGATGCGCTACCAGACTGCGCTACACCCCGACACGCTTGCGCGTAAAGGGGAAGTACGGTTTCGGCGGTCAAATGGCAACCGGCGCACGGGGCGATCTGGCCGATGGCCGGCGCCGGCCGGTGGCGTTCGGGACCGACCCTCCCGGAACGCGCACCGATTTCGGTCCCCTCTCGGATCGAGGCATTCCGGGAGGATCGGATCGTCGGTCTTCGCTAGGCCGGCAGCAGGCGGCCCTCGTCCTGCACCTCGCGCAGCAGTTCCGGCACGCGGGCCCAGGGCGCCGTGGGGCGCCCGAACGTGGTCTCCCGCGTCCCGGTGGCCATCGCGCCGACCGCGAGCACGTCCGGCCAGCGCGCCACGAAGGCCGCGACGCAATCCGGATCGAAATGCCGGCCGCTGTCCGCGCGCAGACAGCGCAGGGCCTCCTCCGTGGGCATGGCCGCCTTGTAGGGTCGGACCGTCGTCAGCGCGTCGAACACGTCGGCCACGGCCACGATCCGCGCCGAGAGCGGGATCGCCTCGCCCGCCAGTCCCTTGGGGTAGCCGCTGCCGTCCCACTTCTCGTGGTGGGCCTCGGCGATCTCGGCCGCGAGCCGGATCAGCTCCGACGTACTGTCGTCCAGGATGCGCCGGCCGATCGCCGTATGGGTGCGCACGACCGCGAATTCCTGGGGCGTCAGGGGTCCCTTCTTGAGCAGGATGCCGTCCGGCACCGCGACCTTGCCGACATCGTGCAGGGGCGCGGCGAGGTAGAGGCGGTGGCAGAGCTCGGGGGACAGGCCCAGGGCCTCGGCGATGATCTGGCTGTAGCGCGCGACCCGCCAGGTGTGATTGCCGGTGTCGTTGTCCCGGTATTCCACCGCGAGCGCGAGGCGGAAGATGATCTCCTCCTCGCGTTCGCGCAGGTGACGCACCGACGTCTCGATCTCACCGGCCAGCCAGGCCGCCTGATCGTCGAGACGGCGGACGGCCGCCGCGAGCCTGACCTGGTTGCGCAGGCGGACGCTCAGTTCGAGGCCCTTCAGTCTCTTGTCCAGGAAATCGGAGGCCCCCGCTTCCAGGGCCGCCAACCGGACCGCGTCGGTCACGTCGCTGGTGACCATGACGATCGGCACCTGCGCGTAATGCGGGATGGCGCGCATGCGCCGGATGAAGGTGGTGCCGTCCATGACCGGCATGTGGTGGTCGACCAGGATGAGGTCGAACGCCCGCGTCTGCGCCTCGATGAGCGCCTGGTCCGGACTCGTCAGCGCCGTGACGCAGGCCCCGTGCTCCTGCTCCAGGAGGTACTGGAGCCGCAGCAGCATCGTCTGACTGTCGTCGACAAGGAGAGCGTCCACAATTCAGCTTTCTCGGGTTCTCGATGAGGTCGGTCTTCGGATCGATACCGTTCCGCTCGGGCGCTGGCGGACTCTCGAAGGCGGCGAGACGGGGATTCCGTCCCGGGGCGCCACGAGAGAAACCCGCCCCCGGGAGTCCCGGCGAAGCACGCGGAGGAGCCGGACTCCCGGCCCCTGGGTCGGCACCGCCGGGCTCAGGCCACCATGCTGCGGGATGCCTCGCGGACCTGACGGGTCGAGCCGTCGACCTCCTGGGTCGAGGAGGCGATTGCGCTCACGTTCTGGCTGATCTCCGCGACCGCTTTCGTCATGGCCTGCATGTTGGCCGACATTTCCTGCGCCACCGCGGCCTGCTGCTCGATCGCGCTCGAAATCGCGGCGGAGATCTCGTTGACCTCCCCGATGGTCGCGCCGATCCCCGCGATCGCGGCGGCCGCCTCGTTGGCGGCGGACTGGGTCGCGGCGATCTGGCTGGTGATGTTCTCCGTCGCCTTGGCGGTCTGCGCCGCCAGGCTCTTGACCTCCGCCGCGACGACCGCGAACCCCTTGCCGGCCTCGCCGGCCCGCGCGGCCTCGATGGTCGCGTTCAGGGCGAGAAGGTTGGTCTGGCTGGCGATCTTGTCGATCATGTCGACGACCTCGCCGATGCGCTGGGCCGCCGTCGCCAGCCCGGCCACCACCACCGACGTGGCGGTCGCCTGCTCGACGGCCCGCCCCGTCACCTGGAGCGAGCGATTGACCTGGCGGTTGATCTCGCCGACCGAGGCGGCCAGCTCTTCGGCGCCCGCGGCGACGCTCTGCGTGTTGCCGGAGGCCTGTTCCGCCGCGCTCGCGGCGCTCGTGGCCTGCCGGGAGGCCCGGCTGACGGAGAAAGCGACACCGTCGAGGTCGCGGTCGATGGCACGCTGGAGGTCGGCCCGCCGGTGCCGCTCCGTCACGGCCTCGGTGATGTCGGTGGCGAACTTGACGACCTTCATCACGCGGCCGGCGGCATCCCGCACCGGGTTGTAGGTCGCCTGGATCCAGGCTTCGCGACCACCCTTGCCGATGCGCTTGAACTCGGCCCGCTGATACGTTCCGCCGCGGAGCGCATCCCAGAACGCGCGGTAGGCGGCGCCGTCCCGCTCCGCGGCATCGACGAAGATCGAATGATGGCGGCCGCGCACCTCGTCGAGACCGTAGCCGACGATGGCGAGGAAGTTCGCGTTCGCCGTGACGACCTTTCCGTCGAGGTCGAACTCGATGATTCCCTGGGAGCGGTCGAGCGCATTGAGCTTGCCCTCGAAATCGGCGTTGCGCAGCTTCTGCGCGGTGATGTCGGTGGCGCACTTGAACACGCCGTAGGGCTTGCCGTTGCGGCCCATGAGGGGGCTGTAGGAGCCCTGGATCCAGACCTCGCGTCCGCCCTTGCCGATGCGCCGGAACTCGGCGGTCTGAGCCTCGCCGCGTCGCAGGGCCTCCCAGAACTGCTGGTAGGCCGGCGTGGCGCGCTCGTCCGGGTCGACGAACAGGCTGTGATGCTTCGAGCGAATCTCCTCCAACGAGTATCCGATCGTCGTGAGAAAGTTCTTGTTGGCAGTGATGACGGTGCCGCTCAGGTCGAATTCTATGGTCGCCTGAGTGGCGTCGAGCGCCCGCAACTTGGCATCGGACGAAGAGTAGGAGAACAACATCGACCCAACTTTCCCGGATATAATCTCATTGGTTGTTTTTGTATTCCCATCAAGATGGACCTAAATTTCTAATTTATGGTTTAGATTACGAGCCGATGAATTTTTAGTTCTGCAATCGACATATCTGTCTGATCTGTTTTGGGTCATCTGTAGCCATATGCTGTCCGCACTGGCCTCTTTCTGCAGATGAAGGGGTGTCCTCGGACTGCTTCTCCGGGACGCCGGGCACACCGGCCGTTCCGGAGCGGTCTCGCAACGTCAGGGACGGGGGCGAAGATCCTCCGCCCGTTTCCGCGCTCCCTGACGGGCGCCCCGGTCGCCGAGCCCTGCTCGTCCGACATGCGCCGCCCTCGTGCGACCCTTTAGACCCAGGCGCGTGAGGAACGCCCGACATCGCGGTGCATTCCCTGCTCACATCCGAACAGCCCTGGCATACCAACGGGATTCCCGCATGCGCAACCACATCACGCCCGACGAGTCCGCCTGGGCGAACGCATCCCGGCAGGCGCACTTCGCCGCGACCGCGGCCAACAGCAACCAGCGGCTGGACCTGGTGCACGACGAGCGGGCCGAGCCGGCCGCCGGAGCCATCGTGGACAGGCCGGCCTCGGTCCTGCCCGCCTCCGACTTCGAAGGCTTCGGCTCGTTCTCCTGAAGCCGCGCCGCGCGATCACCGATCAGGCCCTCGAGCGCATCGCTCACCACCCACAGGACATCCGATGACCACGCTGACCCATCTCGACGCCAATCCGCGCCAGACCACCGACCCCGTCCTCAACGCCGACGCCAACCGGGCCGGGCCCGAGAGCACCTCCATGAAGCGGGAGCATCGGGTCGGGAACACGGTCGACAAGGTCGATCAGGTCAGCAGCGTGACGCTGCTCGGCATGGCGGTCGCCGGCTCGGCCGTGATGCTGCTGGCGCACTGGATCCTGGGCTGAGACGACCCTCGGGAGGGCGTCGACCGGACGCTCTTCCCGGCAGCCGGCGAGGCGGGCTCGCGACCCGCGGGCCCGGGGACGAAGACACGCCCGTCGGTGGACAGGTCCGCGTTCGTCGGTTTGCGGGCCGGCGCCACGACCCTTCGCTGACGCGCCGAAGATGTCCTGAAATCCGTCGTTGCGCGGAGCCGCCCGCCGGGACACGGTCGCGTTGCACGGTACGGGAAAGCAGGGGACGGGCATGGCCGACGACGGCACCTCGGATCAGGAACAGTTCTTCGCGCTGGAGACGGCCGAGCAGGTCGAGTTCGACGGCGAGGGCCCGTTCATGTTTCCGCTCTGCGAGGCCAGGGCCGGCATCCTGATGGGGGAGGATGTCGGGATCGTCGTCCTGAAGACCATCGACGGCGATCGGTTCGGCATTCCCCTTGGACACGAGGCCCTGTCGACCCTCTATCAGGTGCTGGGGGAAGCGCTGCGGGGACTGAAGCCCGACGGCGAGGTGATCCAGTGAGCGACTCACCCGGCGGGTAGACCGTCGCTCTCGCCGGTTCTCGTCCCGGAACCGTCGGGCGAGGCAACGCCACAGGCTGCCGCGCCCACACACCATCCTCACAGCAACGGGGCGCCTCGTGAAACTCACTCTCTACATTGCCGGGGCGTTGCACATCGCGTTCGGGATCTTCTTCCTGCTCGCCTCCTCCGGCGCGCCGGCCTCCGAAGGGGGCGCCTATCTCGGTCCGGCGCTCGGAGGCACGATCGGCGGGTTCGTGATGCTGGCCCTCGGTCGCGCGATCCAGCTCCTGAAGCGGATCGAGCGGAACGTTCGGCCCGTGCCGGAGGAGACACCGAACCCCTGAATCGCCCGCGCGGCCGCGCGCCTCTCTGGACAGCCGCGATCGCGCCCCGCCACCATCGCCGGAGCGAACCGAACCGACGGAGCCGGATATGAACGATGCGAAAATACGCGCCCTGGAGGCGCGCATCGACGCATTGGAGACCGAGGTCAAACGCGCCCGCAGCGACATCCAATGGGCGATCGCCCTGATGTTCGTCGTGCCGGTCGGGCTCCTGATCATCCTGCGGGTCTGGTCGTGAGCGACGCCGCCCGCCGTCGGATCGGCGCAACATCGCGAATGTCTTAACAATGCGATTCCGATCGTTAACGCGGCGGTCACGATGACAGCAACCCATCCCATCCTCGGGGGCGAACCATGGTATAGAGGTTCGAACGAGGGTCGCTCGATGTTTCTGATCTTACTGTCCGCCATCGGCGGAGGCATCATCTCCACGGCGCTGCTGTTGCCGTACGGCATCTGGACCGCCTTGATGTGCGCGCCCCTCACGGGAAGTCTTTGCGCCGCCGCGGCCGGCGCCGTGCTCATGCTGCGCCGCGGCGAGGACTGGAACGCCGAAGCGACCTTCGAGGACAACACGGACGACCAGACCGACGCCATGGTGAAGATGCTGCGCGACATCGCCGCCAAGGGCCGCGACGCCGACGCCCCCGCGCAGCGCCCGGCACACAAGAGCAAGGCTGCCTGAGGCCGCCGTCACCGGCCGCCATCGGACCATGGTGCCCGCGCGAAGACCTGCGCTCCCGGCACGACGGCGACCGATGGCGGAGTGCTTCCATCCGCGAGGCTCCGTCGAGACCCTCGAACGAGCGGTGGAGCGCCACGGGCCGAGGCCGCCCCGATCCTCCTCCGAAAACGGGTCCGTTTCCCCATCCGGCTTCGAGCGACCTGTCCACGCCCGAAGCCGCTCCGGCTGGCGCTGGGATCAGCTGAGATCAAGGTCGCGACCGCCCGGGCTTTCCGGGCGCGCGTCTTGACCGCCCCGGTCCCTCCCGAGAACGCAGCAGGCGGCGATGCAAGCCGCTTCCGGCGAGATCCCGCGAGGTCGGAGAGGCCCTAGACGCGTAGGTCGACCACGCGGCGCTGGCCCGGCATCCCGTCCCGCTCGGCCGCAGGCGCGCGCTCCACCTCGACGGAAACGGTGCGCGGCTCGGTCTCGTGGCGCCGGGCGGCGTCGTTCCGGGCGCCGTGCACGATCTCGGTGGCCCGGAGGATGCCGACCTGGGTGATCGGAACGGTGATCGTCATGGGCGTCGATCCTTCGAATGTCTTCGAGGGGCGCCGGTCCTCAGGCCAGGATGTCGAGGACCCGGCGCTCGGAGTCGAGCGTGGATTTCAGGATGGCGGTGTTCATCCCGACATTGGCCTTTTCCTGCAGGAGCTGGACGGCGGTGGTCGAGAGATCGACCTGGGTCGCGCTCGGCAGGCTGGTGCCGATCGCCGCGATGCCCTCGGCCGCCGTGGCGTAACGCTGGGTCGCGGCCTGGAGGCCGCCGCTGCTCGCCGAAATCGCGCTGATCATGCCGCCCCCCTCGTTTCATCGAGGCAACCACACGCCCCTGAAGACCCGCTTGCGAAACTGCCGCGCATTTGAGCGATCCGTCGCGGCCGGGCGCCACAAGCTTGACCCTGCCCGCTCCGAGCCCCACCTCGGCGTCGAGGCGACCGGGCGGAGCCCGGGCGCGCAGCCCGGAGACCGCGATGATCGATCTGTATTATTGGCCGACCCCGAACGGCCATAAGATCACGATGTTCCTCGAGGAGGCGGGGCTCGACTACACCCTGAAGCCCGTGAACATCGGCAAGGGCGACCAGTTCAAACCGGATTTCCTGGCGCTCGCCCCGAACAACCGCATGCCGGCGATCGTTGACCATGCCCCGGCCGGTGGCGGTGCCCCGGTCTCGCTGTTCGAATCCGGTGCGATCCTGCTCTATCTCGCCGAGAAGACCGGGTGCTTCATCGCCCGCGACGTGGCCGGCCGCGCCGAGGTGCTGCAGTGGCTGTTCTGGCAGATGGGCGGCCTCGGGCCCATGCTCGGCCAGAACCACCACTTCACCCAGTACGCGCCGGAAAAGGTGCCCTACGCCATCGACCGCTACGTCAAGGAGACGAACCGGCTCTACGGCGTCCTCGACCGGCGCCTCGCCGACCGGCCGTACGTCGCCGGCCCCGAGTACTCGATCGCCGACATGGCCTCCTATCCCTGGATCGTGCCCTACGAGAAGCAGGGCCAGCGCCTCGAGGACTTCCCGAACCTCCAGCGCTGGTTCCACGCCATCGCCGAGCGCGCGGGCACGAAGGCCGCCTATGCCCGCGCCCCGGAGGTCAACCCGGATTTCGGGAAGACCATGAGCGAGGAGGCCAAGAAGGTCATGTTCGGCCAGACCGCGGCGACGCGGGGCTGACGCGCCCTCAGCGTCTCAGGGTGTCGAGCGGCACCGGGGCGGCGTGCGGGCGGGTCGCCAGCATGCCGTCGATCAGGGCCAGCACCTCGGCCCGGCCGCAATTGGCGGCCGGCTCGAAGGGCGTCCAGGTCTGGGTGAAGTCGAGCTGGGCGAAGACGTCGCGGTAGCGCCGCAGCTCATTCGTGGTGAGCGGCACCCCGCGCACGAAGGCCTTGTGCGCCGAGATGGTCAGCGCCCGCCGAAAATCCTGCGGGTCGAGCTCGAACTTGAGGGCGTCGCCGCAGAACAGAATTTTTCGCGATCGGTCGAACAGCACGGCATGGCCGTCGAAGTGGCCGGCGGTGCGGTGGAGCTCGAGGCCGGGCAGAGGCTCCAGGAAGTCGTCGTAGGGCCAGGAGACCTGCAGCGCCGCGCTCCAGGTGAAGTCGGCGGCCGGCAGGCAGAGTTCCGGGTCGAAGCGGTCCTGCAGCTGCACGAGCGCGCCGTAGGCGTGCGGATGCGAGGAGGACAGAACCTGCATCCCACCGAGCCCCGCGATGTGCTGGAGGGCGGCCTCGCTGAAGACCGGGCAGGCCTCGAAGCCCATGTTCCCGGACGGCGTCTGGATCAGATAGGCGCTCGGGCCGATGCCCGAGACGGGGTCGTTCCAGAACCGCCACACACCGGGCTCCAGCTCCTCCCAGTGGCAGGGGAAGCGCGCCTGCGCCTCGCGCTCGGTCCAGAACTGCCAGCCCTTCTGCGGCACCACGTGGCGGGCGTCGAGGCACATCGGGCAAGCGGCGGGGGTCTCGAAATGGCGCTGCCAGAAGCCGCAATTGTCACAGGTGTAGGCGGGCAGGTCGAGGGCGCCGGCGAAGGGCAGGTATCCGGGAGACACGAAGCGTTGCTCTCGTTGGCGGCGTCGGCCGCGGGTAGCCTCGGGCTGAGGCGTGCGCATATAGGCGCGAGGCGCGGAGAGGCCATACGGCTCCGCACCTGAACGCCACCGGAGGATCATGCCCGTCCCGAGCCTCGCCTTCGACCTGACCCGCCTGATCACCCGCCTGCGGCATGCCAGCCCGAGCGGCATCGACCGGGTCGATCTCGCCTATGCCCGCCACGTCCTGGCCCAGGACGGAGACCGCTTCGGGCTGGTCTCGACGGCGTTCGGCCCGCGGGTGCTGGGCCGGGCCGAGGCCCGCGCCATCGTCGAGGCCGTGGCGGCCGGCTGGGTCGAGGACCGCGACGCGACGCAGGACCCGGTCTACCGCCGGCTCGCCGCGACCCTCGGGTCGGACGCCGAGGCGGGCCTGCCGGCCGGCCTCGCGAAGCGCGACGGCAGCGGGGAAAGGCGGCGCATCCAGGCCCGGACCAGGGCGACGGTCCTGCGCGCGCGCGGCCCCGAGATCCTGCCCCCCGGAACCGTCTACCTGCACACCTCGCACCTGCGCCTCGACAAGCCGGGGCGCTTCGACTGGCTCTACGACCGGCGCGACATCCGCCCCGTCTTCTTCGTCCACGACCTGATTCCCATCGACTATCCGGAATACGGCCGACCCGGGGAGGCGGAGCGGCACCGGGTCCGGATGGAGACCGTCGCCCGCCACGCCGCGCACGTGCTCGTCAATTCCGGCGATGTCGGCGCGCGCTTCGCCCGCCACTGCGCGGCGCGGGGCCTGCCCGCCCGGCCCGTGACGGTGGCGCTCCTCGGGGTCGAGCCGGTGTTCCGGCCGGCGGGGGAGGGGCCGTCCTTCACGCCGGGGCGTCCGACCTTCGTCGCCTGCGGCACCATCGAGCCGCGCAAGAACCACCTGGCCCTGCTGCATCTCTGGCGCGACCTCGCCGAGCGGCACGGGCCGGACACGCCCCACCTCGTCCTCGTCGGCCGGCGCGGCTGGGAGGCGGAGAACATCATCGACATGCTGGAGCGCTGCCCCGCCATCCGCACCCACGTGAGCGAGGTCGGCGGCCTGTCGAGCCACGGCCTGGCGGCCCTGCTGCGCTCGGCCACCGCCCTGCTGATGCCCTCCTTCGCGGAGGGCTACGGCCTGCCGGTGGTGGAGGCCGCCGCCTGCGGGCTTCCGGTGGTGGCCTCGGACCTGGCGGTCCACCGGGAGATCGGCGCCGGATTCGCGCGCTTCCTCGATCCCCTCGACGGCCCGGGCTGGCGCCGGACGGTGGAGGATCTCTCGGCATCGGCCTCACCCCTGCGCGCCGACCTCGCGGCCCGGGTGGCGGAGGCCGCCCTGCCGAACTGGACGAATCACTTCGCAACGGTGGAGGAAACCCTGGGGCGGGTGATTTGCGGTCCTGATACCTGACGCATATGAACACTCGTCAGTGAGCGGCCGACCCACCGGGGCGGTCCGAGAGGGGAATGGGCGGATGAAGGTTGTCGACCTCGACCGGGATGCGATCAAGGCCGGCCTCGCCGACCGCTCGATGCTGGTGATCGACGTGCGCGAACCGCACGAGTTCGCGCAGGGGCACATCCCCGGCGCGGTGCCGCATCCGCTCTCGACCTTCGACACCGGCGCCATCGCGGCGCTGATCGCCGAGGACGGCCGGCGCCCGGTCTTCTCCTGCATGTCGGGCGTGCGCTCGGTCCATGCGCTGGCGGCGGCGCAGAATGCCGGCCTGCCGATCGAGGCGCATTATGCCGGCGGGTTCAAGGACTGGGCCGGTTCGGGTGAACCGGTCGAAGTCTGAAGATGACCAGAACATGTGTGGCAACGCACGACACGATCCGGCCCGGACCTCTAGCTGGCGCAGCGTAGGGAATAACCAGATGCGCATGCGCTCCTTCTTCAGTTTTCTTCCGGCTCTCGGGCTGGCGGCCGCAGCGCTCGTCGCGCCGGCCCTCGTCTCCCCCGCCGAGGCCCAGGCCCCCGGCGGTCCTCCGCCGAAGGTCACCACCGCCAAGCCGGTGGTGCGCCAGATCGTCGAGACCGACACCTATACGGGCCGCTTCGACCCGGTGGACATCGTCGACGTCCGGGCCCGCGTCACCGGCTACCTCGACAAGGTCAACTTCACGGACGGCGCCACGGTGAAGAAGGGCGACCTGCTCTTCGTCATCGACCGGCGGCCCTACAAGGCGGCCCTCGACCAGGCCCAGGCGGCCCTGGTCTCGGCCAAGGCCCGGCTGAACTTCTCGCAGACCGACCTCGACCGCGCCCAGACCCTCAGCAAGTCCGGCAACATCTCCGAGCAGGTGACGGACCAGCGCCGCCAGGCCTCGCAGACCGCGCAAGCCGACGTCGACAGCGCCGACGCGCAGCTGCGCCAGGCCCAGCTGAACTACGACTTCACCGAGGTGAAGGCCCCGATCTCCGGCCGCATCAGCCGGCGCCTGGTCACCGAGGGCAACATCGTCATCACCGACCAGACCCTGCTGACGACGATCGTCTCCCTGGACCCGATCTATTTCGGCTTCACCGTCGATGAACGCTCGTTCCTGAAGTACCAGGGCAGCCTCGGCATCGGCATGGGCGAGACGCAGAAGGGCAAGGGCGTCCCGATCATGATCGCGCTCACCGGCGAGGCGAAGCCGACCCGCAAGGGCACCCTCGACTTCGTGGACAACCGGGTCGACAACGCCACCGGCACGGTGCTCCTGCGCGCCACGGTGGAGAACCCCGATGGGTTCATCAAGCCCGGCCTGTTCGGCGTCGTCTCGCTGCCGGCCACCAAGCCGTTCCAGGGCATCCTGCTGCCCGACGAGGCGGTCTCGGCCAACCAGGACAAGCGCATCGTCTACATCGTCGCCGACGACGGCACGGTGGCCCTGCGCGAGGTCAAGCTCGGCCCGAAGGTCGACGGCTACCGGGTGATCCGCGAGGGCCTGAAGGGCGACGAGAACGTGGTGGTGAACGGCGTCAGCCGCGTGCGCCCCGGCGCCAAGGTCGCGGCCGAAACCTCGACCCTGCCGCCCAGCAAGACCTGATCGGGCGAGACCCGGACCCGACACGAGACATCCCCGGCCGCTCGCGGCCGGGAGGCGACCCACAGACCGCTGACGAAGAAACGGTGCCGCCTCGAACCCGCCCCCGCGGGCCGCATGCGGCGAGAGGTTCAAGCGATGCGTTTTGCCCACTTCTTCGTCGATCGGCCGATCTTCGCGTCGGTCACGTCGATCGTCTTCCTCATCCTCGGCTACGTCGCCTACCTGTCGCTGCCCGTCGCACAGTATCCCGAGATCGTGCCGCCGACCGTGACGGTGCGCGCGAGCTTCCCGGGCGCCAACGCCGAGACGGTGGCGGCCACGATCGCGACCCCGATCGAGCAGGAGGTCAACGGCGTCGACAACATGCTCTACATGACGTCGCTGTCCACCAACGACGGCAACATGCTGCTCACCGTGACCTTCAAGGTCGGCACCAACCTCGATATCGCCAACGTCCTCGTCCAGAACCGTCTCTCGGTGGCCCAGCCGCGCCTGCCGCCCGACGTGCGCAACCTCGGCGTCACCGTGCGCAAGGCCTCGCCGGACCTGATGCTGGTGGTGCACCTGCTGTCGCCGAAGAAGACCTACGACCAGAACTACCTCGCCAACTACATCTACCTGAACATCCGCGACGAGCTCCTGCGCCTCGACGGCGTCGGCGACATCACGATCTTCGGCGGCAACGAGTACGCCGAGCGCGTCTGGCTCGACCCGAACAAGCTCGCGGCCTACGGCCTGACCACCTCCGACGTGATCACGGCCCTGTCCGAGCAGAACGTGCAGGTGGCCGCCGGCGCCCTGAACTCGCCGCCGGCCGCCACGGGACAGGCCTTCCAGCTCATCGTGCAGTCGCAGGGCCGCTTCCAGAGTCCCGAGGAATTCGCCGACGTCATCGTCAAGGCCTCCGACGGGCGCCTCGTCCGGGTGAAGGACATCGCCCGCGTCGAGATGGGCCAGAAGGACTACACCACCAACTCGTTCCTCAACGACACGCCCGCCATCGGCATCGGCGCCTTCCAGCGTCCCGGCACCAACGCCCTCGACGCCGCCGCGTCGGTGCGCAAGGTGATGGACAACCTGAAGCAGAACTTCCCGCCGGACATCGAGTACCGCATCGCCTACAACCCGACCGAGTTCATCGAGGAGTCGATCCACGAGGTCTACAAGACGCTCTTCGAGGCCGTCGCCCTGGTGGTGATCGTGGTGCTGGTCTTCCTCCAGAGCTGGCGCACCGCCCTCATCCCGGTCATCGCGATCCCAGTCTCGCTCGTCGGCACCTTCGCGGCCATGTCGGCCTTCGGGTTCTCGCTCAACAACCTCACGCTGTTCGGGCTGGTGCTCGCCATCGGCATCGTGGTCGACGACGCCATCGTGGTGGTGGAGAACGTCGAGCGCAACATGGCCGAGGGCCTGTCCCCGGGCGACGCCGCGCACAAGACCATGGACGAGGTCGGCGGCGCCGTCATCGCCATCGCGCTCGTGCTCTCGGCGGTGTTCATTCCCACCGCCTTCATCCCCGGCATCACGGGCCAGTTCTACAAGCAGTTCGCCCTCACCATCGCGGCCTCGACCATCATCTCGATGTTCAACTCGCTGACGCTGTCACCGGCGCTCTGCAAGCTGCTCCTCAGGCCCCACCACGAGCACGCCAAGCCGAAGTTCTTCCTCTTCCGCTTCGTCGCCTGGCTCGCGGACATGTTCAACAAGGGCTTCGACTGGCTCTCGAACACCTACGGCCGGATCATCTACGGCCTGACCAACTACGCGATCGGGCTGATCGCGATGCTGATCGTCTATGCGGGAGTCATCGCCGCCACCCTCCACCTCGTCCAGACCACGCCCACGGGCTTCATCCCCGACCAGGACCAGGGCTACCTCATCGGCGTGGTGCAGCTGCCCTCGGGCGCCTCCCTCGACCGCACCACCGAGGTGGTGAACCGGGCGGCGGCGGCGGCCCGCAAGATCGACGGCGTGACCAACACCGTCATCATCGCGGGCTTCGACGGCGCCACCTTCACCAACACCACCAACTCGGGCGTGATGTTCATCACCCTGGCGGGCGCCAAAGAGCGCGCCGCGCAGGGCCGCAGCGCGGGCGTCATCACCAACGACGTGATCAAGGCCACCGCCGACATCCAGGAAGCCCGCATCATCGTCATCCCGCCGCCGCCGGTGCGCGGTCTCGGCCAGGGCGGCGGCTTCAAGATGCAGATCGAGAGCCGGCAGAGTTCGGCCATCGGCCCGCTGCTGGGCGCCGTCGGCGAGGTGCTCGGCAAGGCCAACCAGAGCAACGACGTGCAGCGGGTGTTCACCACCTTCGGCAACGACACGCCGCAGCTCTACCTCGACATCGACCGCACCGTGGCGCGCATGCTGAACGTGCCGCTCGGCAACGTCTTCTCGACGGTGCAGACGGCGCTGGGCGGCGCCTACGTCAACGACTTCAACACGCTCGGCCGCATCTATCAGGTGCGCGTGCAGGGCGACGCGCAGTTCCGCGTCTCGAAGCAGGACATCGAGCAGCTCAAGGTCCGCTCCTCCACCGGCGCCCTGGTGCCGATGGGGACCCTGGCCACGATCCGCGAGATCACCGGCCCGCAGATCGTCCAGCGCTTCAACCTGTACTACTCCGTGCCCGTCCAGGGCACGGCCAAGCCCGGCATCTCCACCGGCCAGGCGCTGGATGCCATGGAGGCCCTTGCCAAGGACACCCTGCCGGACGGCTATTCCTACGACTGGACCGAGATCGCCTACCAGCAGAAGGCGGCGGGCAACACGGCGATCTACGTGTTCGCGCTCGGCGTGCTCCTGGTCTTCCTGGTGCTCGCGGCACAGTACGAATCCTGGGCGCTGCCGCTGGCGATCCTGCTCGTGGTGCCCACGGGCGTGCTGGCGGCCCTGTTCGGGGTGCAGCTGCGGGGCCAGGACAACAACATCCTGACCCAGATCGGCCTGATCGTGCTCATCGGTCTCGCGGCCAAGAACGCCATCCTGATCGTGGAGTTCGCGCACCAGCTGGAGGAGACCGAGCGGAAGGGCCCCGTGGCCGCCGCCGTCGAGGCCTGCCGCCTGCGCCTGCGCCCGATCCTGATGACGGCCTTCGCCTTCATCCTCGGCACGGTGCCGCTGGTGATCGCCACCGGCCCCGGCGCCGAGATGCGCCAGGCGCTGGGCACCGCCGTGTGCTTCGGCATGATCGGCGCCACGGTGTTCGGCCTCTTCCTCACGCCGGTCTTCTACGTGGTGATCCGGAACTTCCTGATCTGGCTCGCCAAGAAGCGCGGCAAGGACCCGCACAACACCACGCCGGACAAGCACGACCCGCACGCGGCGCCCTCCCACGCCTGAGACCGAACCGAGCCCGGATGCGGACCCCGCATCCGGGCTTGGTGTTTTGGGGTTGCGCCCCGCAGACCGGAAAGCTAAAGACCCCTCACCCCGCGAGGGGCGTCGGAGCGTAGCGCAGCCCGGTTAGCGCACTAGTCTGGGGGACTAGGGGTCGGAGGTTCGAATCCTCTCGCTCCGACCATTAACATCAGCCGATCCCCCCAGGTGGCGGACATCCGCGAGGCGGCCGGCCTATCGGCCCTCCTGGTCCGGTTCCCGCGGTTTTCATCCTGCTTCGCGATCGCCGAATGGATTGAGCCAGGGTTCGAGCCGGACAGCGTTTCGAAATCTCCTGCGCGAACGACCGGCCCCGGCCTTCCGGGCGCCCCATGGTCGCCGGGATCCTGAGCCTTCTCCACGAGGCGGACGGTGCAGGCCATGGACAGGCCGTCGGCTCCGGCCGTCACGGTGACGGATGACCGATGGCGATGCCGCCCCGGTGAGCGAGAGGTCCGCCCCCGCGCCCCCCTGAGCGGCCGGGAAACCGGAGCGGCTCGCGCCGGACGGATCTTGCGCGCAGAATGCCTGCCGGATTACGGGGCGATGGCGCGGTCCGTGGGACGCGGGGGCACGGGAGGCATGCCGTGAAGGGCACGCGATGGTCGACCATGGTCGCGACGGGCTTCCTGCTCGGCCTCGCCCCGGCCGCGGCCGAATCCAGCATGCGCAAGTTCCTCGAAGGCCGGTGGGTCGGCGACGGCCTTCAGATCCGCGTCGATCAGGATGCCGTTCAGGCGAACGACAATCCGGAGAAGCCGTTCGAGTGGAGCCCGCTCAACATCCGGGACGTGACCGGTGGCATGATCGTGTTTCAGATCGGCTCTCGCCAGTACATCGGACTGATCGACGGCCAGCAGATGACCGTGACGATCACGGGGTCGAGCAGTTCGCACGTGCTGACGAAGGTCCCCCCCTCGCTACCGGTCCAGCAGGGCCGCCCGTAACTCTCCCCGGAAGCCGGCGGCCCGGCGCGGACGGAGAATCGCCGCCTTTTCGCGCCCCGTCCGGATCGAGGCAGGGCGGACGCGGCCTGGACCGACGCGGCTCGGACAACACGAAATCGTCAGCCGCTTCCAACCGCCCGTCGCGCAGCGGCCGGGCGCCCTCCGGACCCGCCGACGGCGGATTGACTCGCGGGCAAGCTTGGCCTTCTCACTCCGCCCCGGAGGCCTCGCGAGCACGCGGCGCCGGCCAAGGCGGGCCACCGATCTCGGCGCTCGGGCGACCCTTCGCGCGAAGCGCCCGCCCGGCGGACGGCCGACGGCGCCTGCCGGCGGCTCGGGAGCCCATCGAAAATTTGCCACGAACAGCGTCACACAAAAGCGGAGCGACTTGATTTAAGACAATCTCGGCCGATTCCTTTGACCTGTCCGACCCTCGAACAGGAACGCTCAGATCTGGTGGGACGCGTATTCGCCAAGAAGAACCATCCTGAAATACAGCACTCCGGGTCCTCCCCAAGGCCTCCGAAACACCCATCCGCCCGCGACCCGTCCTCCGGCGCTCAACCTGAAAGCTCTCCTGCGGCACATGACCGGGACAAAACGCACGATCGCGACCATTCTCGCGCCCCTCGGACTGCTGATCTGCGCGCTGGTGGCCGCTAGTCTCTGGCCCGGCCCGGTCATGAGCGTCTTCACGGGGTTGAGCACGGCGATCCGGGAGCGTCTCGGGGCGGGCGGGGCCGAGACCGCCGCGGGCGGCGAGCCGCGCGAGGGCGGCCCGGCCCGCCTCTTCCGGCCGAGCCCGGCGCAGCGCGCTGCCCTCGACATCGTGCCCGTCGCGGCGGTGAACTTCCGGCCCGAAGGCCTGGCGGAGGGCCGCATCGCCCTCAACGACGACGACAACGTCCCGGTCACCTCGCCCTATGCCGGCCGGGTGACCCGGGTGCTGGTGCGCGCCGGCGACGCGGTGAAGGCCGGCGACGTGCTCCTCACCCTCGAGGCCTCGGACATGGTCCAGGCCCAGAACGACTACCAGACCGCCCTCAACACCCTCGCCAAGGCCACCGCGCTGCTGAAGCTCGACCAGACCATCGCGGCGCGCCAGCAGGAGCTGTTCCAGGCCAAGGCCGTGGCCCTGAAGGACTACCAGTCGGCCCAGAACGACGTCATCGGGGCGCAGAGCGACCTGAAGACCGCCGAGGCCGGCCTCGAGGCGGTGAAGAACCGCCTGCGCCTCCTCGGCAAGACCGACGCGGAGATCGCGGCCTTCGAGAAGAAGGGGACCCTCAGCCCCGAGACCCAGATCCGGGCGCCCATCGCCGGCACCATCGTCCAGCGCAAGGTCGGCCTCGGCCAGTACCTCTCCACCTCCAGCGATCCGGTCTTCGTGATCGGCGACCTCTCCACGGTCTGGCTGGTCGCCAACGTGCGCGAGAGCGAGATCCCGCGCATCCGGATCGGCCAGGAGGTCGAGGCGACGGTGGCGGGCTTCGGCGACCGGATCTTCAAGGCACGGGTCGACTACCTGTCCGCCAGCCTCGACCCGGCCACGCGCCGCCTCGCGGTGCGCAGCGAGGTCGAGAACCCGGACCAGGTCCTCAAGCCCGAGATGTTCGCGAGCTTCACGATCTTCACCGGGCCGGGGCAGACCGCGCCGGCCGTGCCCGCCGCCGCCATCGTGTACGAGGGCGCCCGCGCGCATGTCTGGATCGCGCGGCCCGACGGGGCCATCGAGGCTCGCGACGTCACCCTCGGCCTGACGGCCCGCGGCATGGTGCAGGTCACCGCCGGGGTCGCGGTCGGGGAGGCGATCGTCACGCGCGGGGCCGTGTTCATGGATCGGGCGACGAGCGGTGACAAGGCGTCCTGACCCGCCGGGCCCGGGGCCCCTTCCTCGTTCTCATTCTCGGGCCGCGGCCGGAAATCCTCTGCGATGAACAGCCTGATCGTCTTCGCCCTGCGCCAGCGCGTGCTGGTCTGCCTGCTGTTCCTGGTGATGCTGGCGCTCGGCTATGCCAGCTACACGCAGCTCAACATCGAGGCCTATCCCGACCCGGTGCCGCCGCTGGTCGACGTCATCACGCAGAATCCCGGGCAATCGGCCGACGAGATCGAGCGCTACATCACGATTCCCCTGGAGGTGCAGCTCGCCGGCATCCCCAACGCCACCGTGGTGCGCACCATCTCGCTGTTCGGCCTCTCGGACGTGAAGGTGCAGTTCACCTACGCCTTCACCTACCAGGAGGCGCTGCAGCGGGTGCTCAACCGCCTGTCGCAGCTGCCGCCCCTGCCGGGCGGCGCCCAGCCGCAGATCTCGCCCACGAGCCCCGTCGGCGAGATCATGCGCTACAAGGTGACGGGGCCGCCGGGCTACTCCTCCACCGATCTCAAGACCCTGCAGGACTGGGTGCTGCAGCGCCGGTTCAAGGCGATTCCGGGCGTGGTCGACGTGACGGCCTTCGGCGGCCGGACCAAGGAATACGAGATCGCCGTCGACCTGAACCGGCTCCAGGCCCAGGGCATGACCCTGGTCCAGCTCGTCACCGCGCTGAACAATTCGAGCATCAACGTCGGCGGCCAGACCCTGAACGTGGGCGAGCAGTCGGCGGTGGTGCGCGGCATCGGCCTCATTCGCGACATGGACGACATCCGCGACACCATGCTGACCCAGGTCAACGGCGTGCCGGTGCTGGTGCGCGACGTCGCCGAGGTGCGGGTCTCGCACGCGCCGCGCCTCGGGATCGTCGGGCACGACGGCGACGACGACATCGTCGAGGGCATCGTGCTGATGAGCCGCGACGGCGAGAGCCTGCCGACCCTGCGCCTCGTCAACGCCGAGATCGACAAGATCAACGCCAGCGGCCTCCTGCCCCCGGACGTGCGGGTGGAGCGGATCTACGACCGCAGCGGGCTCATCCACACCACCACCCACACGGTGATGCACAACCTCGTCTTCGGCGTGACGCTGGTCTTCGTGGTGCAGTGGCTGTTCCTCGGCTCCCTGCGCAGCGCGATCATCGTGGCGGCGACGATTCCCTTCGCGCTGGGCTTCGCCATCCTGATCCTCGTGCTGCGCGGCGACTCGGCCAACCTCCTCTCCCTCGGCGCCATCGATTTCGGCCTCATCGTCGACGCCACCGTGATCATGGTGGAGAACGTCTTCCGGCACCTCGCCGAGCCGGAGCACGGCGAGGGCCAGGCGCCGCCGGGCGGCCTGACCGGGCGCCTCGGCACCATCGCCCTCGCGGGCGCCGAGGTGAACCGGGCGATCTTCTTCTCGGCCACGATCATCATCGTGGGCTTCCTGCCGCTCTTCACGCTGACCGGCGTCGAGGGGCACATCTTCGGGCCGATGGCCAAGACCTACGCCTACGCGCTGCTCGGCGGCCTCATCGCCACCTTCACGGTCTCGCCGGCCCTCTCGGCCCTGATCCTGCCCAAGCACGTGGAGGAGCGCGACACCCTGATCGTGCGGCTCCTGCGCTTCGGCCACGTGCGGATCCTGCGCTTCGGCCTGCGCAACAAGGTGCTGTCGCTCCTCGTGATCCTGGCGATGCTCGGCGTCTCGGGGCTCGCCGCCCGCAGCCTCGGCCTCGAATTTCTGCCCAAGCTCGAGGAGGGCAACCTCTACATCCGCGGCACCATGCCGGCCTCGATCTCCCTGGAGGCCGGCAACGCCTACGTGGAGCGCCTGCGCAAGATCATCGCCGCGGTGCCGGAGGTGGTCACCGTGCTCTCGCACCAGGGCCGCCCCGACGACGGGACGGACGCCACCGGGTTCTTCAACGTCGAGATCCTGGCGCCCCTGAAACCCTTCGACACCTGGCGCAAGGGCCTCGACAAGGAGACGCTCGTGCGCGACCTCTCGGCCCGGCTCGACGAGGCCTTCCCGGGCATCGAGTTCAACTTCTCCCAGTACATCGAGGACAACGTCCAGGAGGCGGCCTCCGGGGTGAAGGGTGAGAACTCGGTCAAGATCTACGGCAACGACCTCAACGACCTGACCAGGACCGCGGAGGCGATCAAGGCCACCCTGGCGAAGGTGCCCGGCATCGCGGATCTGGCGGTCTTCGCCTCCCTCGGACAGCCCACGGTGCGGATCGACATCGACCGGCGCAAGGCCGCCCGCTACGGCCTGTCGCCCGGCGACGTGAACACCACCGTCCAGGCGGCCATCGGCGGCCAGACCGCGGGCGACCTCTACGAGTACGGCTCGGACCGGCACTTCCCCATGCGGGTGCGCCTCGCGCCCCAGTACCGCCGCAGCCTGGAGACCATCCGCAACATCACCGTCGGGGCGGCCAACCCGGCGGGCGGCGTGGTCCAGGTCCCGCTCTCGGAGATCGCCACCGTGGAGCTCGTCTCCGGCGCGGCCTTCATCTACCGCGAGAATCAGGAGCGCTACATCCCGGTGAAGTTCTCGGTGCGCGGGCGCGACCTCGGCGGCGCGGTGCTGGAGGCGCAGGCCCGCATCGCCGAGGAGGTGGCCCTGCCGCCCGGGTTCCACCTCGAATGGGTCGGCCAGTTCACCAACCTGCAGGATGCCGTGCAGCGCCTGACCATCGTGGTCCCGGTGACGATCGCGCTGATCGCCCTGCTGCTCTACGTCAACTTCAACTCCGTCACCGATATGGGGCTGACGCTGAGCGTGATCCCGATGGCGATGATCGGCGGCATCTTCGCGCTGTTCCTGACGATGACGCCGTTCTCGATCTCGGCGGCGATCGGGTTCATCGCGCTCTTCGGCATCTCGACCATGGAGGGCGTGATCCTGCTCTCCTACTACAACCAGCTCATCGACGAGGGCTGGGCCCGGACCGAGGCGGTGTGGCACGCCGCCAACGTGCGCATGCGCCCGGTGATGATGACCTGCGTCGCCGCCTGCGTCGGCCTGCTCCCGGCGGCGATCTCCACAGGCATCGGCTCGCAGGTCCAGAAGCCGCTCGCCCTGGTGGTGGTCGGCGGCATCCTGCTCGCGCCGAACCTCATCCTCGTGGTGGTCCCGATCCTGATCGCCCTGTTCTCCCGGCGCGTGCCGGCCGCGCGCCCGACGGAGGCCGCCGCCCGGGCGGCGGCCCAGGCGGAGCACGCGTGATGCGCCGATCACGGACCCGCGCGCGCGCCGCCGGCCGCGTTGACTTCGGCCCCGCCCCGGCGCCTCTACGGCGCCGCACGGCGACAGGAATTCTCGGCACGATGGTGGCATCCCCCCAGAACGCGGCACCCGCCGGACGGGGCCGGAGACGCCGCCTCCGCGAGGGTCTGCTCGTGCTCGCGGTCACGGGCCTGGGCGGCTGCGTCGTCGGCCCGGACTACGTGCCGCCGGCCGATCCGCCGGTGACCCGCTACACCCGCGAGCCCCTGGGCAACCCCACCGCCGCCGACAACATCCGCACCGTCCATGGCGGCTCGGCCGACCAGAGTTTCGTCTCGGGCGCCGACGTCCCGGGCCAGTGGTGGACGCTGTTCCGCTCCCCCGCCCTCGACCGCCTGGTGGCGGAGGCGCTCGCCAACAACCCGAACCTCGACGCGGCGCAGGCCGCCCTGCGGATCGCGCAGGAGAACGTCGAGGCGCAGCGCGGCACCCTGTTCCCGGTGGTGACGGCCAACGGCCTCGGCTCGCGCCAGAAGGCGCCCGGCGGCGCCCTGCAGGGGCCGCTCAACGACACCCGGCAGCTGTTCTACAGCCTGTACACGCCGCAGGTGACGGTCTCGTTCACGCCCGACGTGTTCGGCGGCAACCGGCGCCAGATCGAGTCCCTGGAGGCGCAGGCCGAGAACCAGCGCTTCCAGCTCGAGGCGACCTATCTGACGCTGACCACGAACGTCGTCCTGGCGGCGATCCAGGAGGCATCGCTGCGTGCCCAGATCGACGCCACCCGCAAGGTGATCCAGGCCCAGACCGACGTCCTGAACCTCTACAACAAGCAGCTCTCCCTCGGGCAGATCGCCGGGGCCGACGTGGTGGTGCAGCAGGCCGCCCTCGCGGTCTCGATGCAGCTGCTCCCGCCTCTGGAGAAGCAGCTCGCCCAGCAGCGCAACCTGCTGACCGCCCTGGTCGGGCGCCTGCCCAGCGAGGAGATCGCGCCGACCTTCACCCTGGCCTCCCTGCGCCTGCCCACCAACCTGCCGGTGAGCCTGCCCTCGCGCCTCGTGCAGCAGCGCCCGGACGTGAAGGCCGCGGAGGCCAACGTGCAGCAGGCGAGCGCGGCGGTGGGGGTCGCGGTGGCGAACCGCCTGCCGCAGTTCAACATCACGGCCAATGGCGGCGCCAGCGCGGTTCGGATCGCGCAGCTCGCGACCTCGGCCGCCTCGTTCTACGGCATCGTCGGCACGGTGGCGCAGCCGATCTTCGATGCCGGGACCCTGTTCCGGCGCCAGCGCGCGGCGGAGGAGACGCTGAACGAGGCCCAGGCCCAGTACCGGGCGGTGGTGATCGGCGCCTTCCAGAACGTCGCCGACACCCTGCGCGCGCTCCAATCCGACGCCAAGGCGGTGGCGGCGGCCTCCGCCGCCGAGCGGGCCACCGGCGAGAGCCTCGGCCTCATCCGCAAGCAATACGCGGCCGGCGCCCTCAACAGCACCCAGGTGCTGATCGCGCAGCAATCCTACCTCTCGGCCCTCGTCACCTCGGCGGGCGCGCGCGCCAACCAGTATGCCGACACCGCCGCCCTGTTCCAGGCCCTCGGCGGCGGCTGGTGGAACCGCACCGACGTGAAGCCGGCCCCGCCGAGCACGGACCCGGCGAAGTTCCTCTAGGGGCAGGCCGCGAACCGCCGTCCCGGGCAGACCGGAGCGGCACGGGCAAACCGTTCGTTACCAGGGGGTTAAGCGGCGATTTGTTGGCCTGGGCCGACGAGATGCGCTATAGGTTCGGGCAGCACATCGCACGGTTCGGCTCAGCGGCCGGAGACGCGCGCGACAACGCCGTGAGCGGGCGGACCCGACCCTTGCCGCCGACGCTCCGGACCCCGGACAGGTAGAGACCGAAGACCTTGGCAGAGAACAACATTCCGGGCGCCGGCACGCCGCCGCCCGCCTCCGACATCAAGCCCGTGTCGATCACCGACGAGATGAAGCGCTCCTACCTCGATTACGCCATGAGCGTGATCGTGAGCCGGGCGCTGCCGGATGCGCGCGACGGCCTCAAGCCCGTGCACCGGCGCATCCTCTACTCGGCCTACGAGAGCGGGCACCTGCCCGAGCGCAAATACGTCAAGTCGGCCCGCATCGTCGGCGACGTGATCGGTCTCTACCACCCGCACGGCGACCAATCGATCTACGACGCCTTGGTCCGCATGGCGCAGGACTTCTCGATGCGCCTGATGCTCATCGACGGGCAGGGCAATTTCGGCTCGGTGGACGGCGATCCGCCGGCGGCCATGCGCTACACCGAATCGCGCCTCGCCAAGCCGGCCAACGCGCTGCTCGCCGACATCGACAAGAACACCGTCGACTTCCAGCCGAACTACGACGAGTCGCGCGAGGAGCCGACCGTCCTGCCGGCGCGCTTCCCCAACCTGCTGGTCAACGGCGCCGGCGGCATCGCGGTCGGCATGGCCACCAACATCCCGCCGCACAATCTCGGCGAGCTGATCGACGCCTGCGTCGCCCTCATCGACGATCCCGGCCTCTCGATCGAGCAGCTCACCGAGTTCGTACCGGGCCCCGACTTCCCCACCGGCGGCTCGATCCTGGGCCGCGCCGGCACGCGCCAGGCCTACGCCACGGGCCGCGGCTCGATCATCATGCGGGCGAAGTCCCATGTCGAGGAGCTGCGCAAGGAGCGCGAGGCGCTGATCTTCACCGAGATCCCGTATCAGGTGAACAAGGCGACGCTCATGGAGAAGATCGCCGAGCTGGTGAAGGAGAAGCGCGTCGAGGGCATCTCGGATCTCCGCGACGAATCCGACCGCGACGGCATGCGCATCGTTGTCGAGATCAAGCGCGACGCCATGGCGGACGTGGTGCTGAACCAGCTCTACCGCTTCACGCCGCTGCAATCCTCCTTCGGCTGCAACATGGTGGCGCTGAACGGCGGCCGCCCCGAGCTGATGAACCTGAAGGACCTGCTCCAGGCCTTCATCGACTTCCGCGAGGAAGTGGTCTCCCGGCGGACCAAGTTCCTCCTCAACAAGGCCCGCGAGCGCGCCCACGTCCTGTGCGGCCTCGCCATCGCGGTCGCCAACATCGACGAGGTCATCCGGCTGATCCGGACCTCGCCCGATCCCAACACCGCCCGCGACGCCCTGATGGCGCGCAGCTGGCCGGCTCACGACATCGCGCCGCTCATCGCCCTCGTGGACGATCCGCGCCACCGGGTCGCCGAGGACGGGACCTACCGCCTCTCCGAGGTGCAGGCCCGCGCCATCCTGGACCTGCGCCTGCAGCGCCTCACGGCGCTCGGCCGCGACGAGATCGGCGACGAGCTCAAGAAGCTCGCCGACGAGATCGCCGACTATCTCGACATCCTGCGCTCGCGCCTGCGCATCATGGGCATCGTCAAGGACGAGTTCGCGGAGGTCCGCGAGGCCTACGCCACCCCGCGCCGCACCGTGATCCTGGACTGGGACTCGAACGTCGAGGACGAGGACCTGATCCAGCGGGAGGACATGGTCGTCACCGTGTCCCATGCCGGCTACGTCAAGCGCGTGCCGCTCTCGACCTACCGGGCCCAGCGCCGCGGCGGCAAGGGCCGCTCCGGCATGGCCACCCGCGACGAGGATTTCGTCACCCGCCTGTTCGTGGCCAACACCCACACGCCGGTGCTGTTCTTCTCGAACCAGGGCCAGGTCTACAAGGAGAAGGTCTGGCGCCTGCCCATGGCGGCGCCGAACGCCCGCGGCAAGGCGCTGGTCAACATCCTGTCGATGGATGCCGGCACCGAGCGCATCACCACCATCATGCCGCTGCCCGAGGACGAGGCCTCCTGGGAGACCCTCGACGTCATGTTCGCCACGGCGAGCGGCAGCGTGCGCCGGAACAAGCTCTCGGACTTCGTGCAGGTGAACCGGGCCGGCAAGATCGCCATGAAGCTCGACGAGGGCGACCACATCGTCCACGTGGAGATCTGCCGCGCCGACCAGAACGTGCTGCTCACCACCCAGGCCGGCCAGTGCATCCGCTTCCCCGTCGAGGACGTCCGCGTCTTCAAGGGCCGCGATTCCACCGGCGTGCGCGGCATCAACCTCGCCAAGGACGACCGTGTCATCTCGATGACGATCCTCAACAGCTTCGATGCCTCGCCCGAGGAGCGGGCGGGCTACCTCAAGATGCGCCGCGCCGTGATCGGCGACGGAGTGGAGGGTGAGGAGACGGCGAGCCCCGAGGCGGAGGAGGGGGTGGCCGAAGCCAGCGCCATCTCCCTGGACCGCTACAACGAGATGGGCGCCAACGAGCAGTTCGTCCTCACCCTCTCCGAGCGCGGCTTCGGCAAGCGGACCTCGTCCTACGAGTACCGGACCTCGGGCCGCGGCGGCAAAGGCATCACGGCGATGCGGGTCAACGCCCGCAACGGCAATCTCGTGGCGTCCTTCCCGGTTCAGCCCTCCGACCAGATCATGCTGGTCACCGATGGCGGCCAGCTCATCCGCGTGCCGGTGGACGACATCCGCATCGTTGGGCGCGCCTCGCAGGGCGTGACGGTGTTCAACACGGAGAAGACCGAGAAGGTCGTGTCCGTCGAGCACATCGAGGGCGAGGACGAGAGCGAGGGCGGCGACGAGGCCGTGTAGCGCCTCGCGAACCGCACCCCCGTGGCGGGGCGGCCCGGCGGCCGTCCGCGCACCGCCGAGCGGCTTACGCCGTTTTCGTGTCCGGGCCGGAGGTTCCGTTTCGGGTCGAAATGCTCTACCCCGGGCCGCGATGATCCGCACCGCCCTCTACGCCGGCTCGTTCGACCCGGTCACGAACGGACACCTCGACGTCATCCGTCAGGCGTGCCGGCTCGTGCAGACCCTCGTCATCGCCATCGGCGTGCATCCCGGCAAGGCGCCGATGTTCTCACCCGAGGAGCGGGCGGAGCTGCTGCGCGCCACCTGCGAGCCCCTGGCCGAGGCCGAGGGCACGGCGCTGACGATCGTGACCTTCGACGACCTCGCGGTCACGGCGGCGCGGCGGGTCGGCGCCAGCGTGTTCATCCGCGGCCTGCGCGACGGCACCGACCTCGACTACGAAATGCAGCTCGCCGGCATGAACGGCGCCATGGCGCCGGAGGTGCAGACCGTGTTCCTGCCCGCCTCCACCGGCGTCCGCCCGATCACCGCCACCCTCGTCCGCCAGATCGCCGCCATGGGCGGCGACGTCTCGCCCTTCGTGCCGCCGCTGGTGGCGGCGCGCCTCGCCGAGCGCTTCGCGGCGGCCTGAACCTTCCTCACCGTCACGACCAACGAAAGCATGCTGCCCCCATGGCCCTTGGACTGAATCGCCGCCTCGCCCTCCTCAGCCTCGCCGGCCTGCTCGCCTCGACCCCCGCGGCCTGGGCGCTGGACGAGAACACGGTGTACCTCGACACCAAGGACGGCCGCGTCACCATCGAGCTGCGCCCGGAGATCGCCCCGAAGCACGTCGCCCAGCTCAAGACCCTGATCAAGCAGGGCTTCTACAACGGCCTGAAGTTCCACCGGGTGATGGACGGCTTCATGGCCCAGACCGGCGACCCGAAGGGCAACGGCACCGGCGGCTCCAGCCTGCCGAACATCCCGGCCGAGTTCTCGCAGGCGCCGTTCAAGCGCGGCACCGTCGGCATGGCCCGCTCGTCCGATCCGAACTCCGCCAACTCGCAGTTCTTCATCTGCCTCGGCGACGCGCCGTTCCTGAACGGTCAGTACACCGTGGTCGGCCTCGTCTCCTCGGGCATGGAGGCGGTGGACGCGATCAAGAAGGCGTCCCCCGGCGCGCCGGGCGGGGCGGTGCAGAACCCCGACAAGATCGTGAAGATGCAGATGGCGCAGGGAGCCAAGTAGCTTGCGGGGCGGCGCCCATCTCGGGGCTCTCGCGGCGCTCCTCGCCGTCGGGCTCCCCGTGCGGGCGGCGCCCCCCACGGGCCCGCTGACCCTGCCGGAGACCCTGCGGGGCACCGTCCAGGTTCCGCTGAACGGCATGGCCGACGGCGAAAAGCCCCCGGATGGCAGGAGGCTTCCCGACACCCGGGAGCCGGCCGACACGCTTCGGGCGCTCTATCCCGCGCTCGCCGCGTGCTGGGAGGTCCCGGAGGGCCTGGCCCGCTTCGAGCGTACCGAGATCACCGCCCGCTTCGCCCTGCGCCGGGACGGCTCCGTCATCGGCACGCCCCGGGTGACCTTCTCGACGCAGGATTCGGACACCCGCGCCTACCGCATCCTCACGGATGCGACCCTGGCGGCGATCCGGCGCTGCACGCCCGCCCGGATCACCCCCGCCCTCGGCGCGGCCATCGCGGGGCGCCCGATCGCGCTCCGCTTCATCTACCAAGGACCCAAGGGAAAAGGAGTCTAGACCCATGGCAGAGACCGAGACCATCATCCTGGAGACCACCAAGGGCCGCGTCGTGATCGGGCTGCGCCCCGACCTCGCCCCCAACCATGTCGAGCGCCTGAAGACGCTCGCCGCGCAGGGCTTCTACGACGGCGTGCCGTTCCACCGCGTGATCGACGGCTTCATGGCCCAGACCGGCGACCCGACCGGCACCGGCTCGGGCGGCTCCGAGCTGCCCGACCTCAACGCCGAGTTCAACGCCGAGCCGCACGTGCGCGGCACCTGCTCGATGGCGCGCACCAACTTCCCGCACTCGGCCAACTCGCAGTTCTTCATCTGCTTCGGCGATGCCCGCTTCCTCGACAAGCAGTACACCGTCTGGGGCAAGGTCGTGGAAGGCATGGACGTGGTCGACACCCTGAACAAGGGCGAGCCGCCGCGCTCGCCGGACAAGATCGTCAAGGCGACCGTCGGCGCCGCCTGATCCCGGCCGGCCGATCGATCGACGTCCGAGGGAAGTGTCCGCGCGAACGTGCGGACACTTCTTTCGTTTCGGGGCGATGCGAGACTTGGCACGCCACCCCGAGGCTGGAAAACGGCGGGCCATGACCGGCACCCTCCCGCTCCGCGACGTCCTCCTCGCCCTGGCGGTGGTGGCGGTCTGGGGCACGAACTTCGTCGTGATCCGGATCGGGCTCGACCACCTGCCGCCGCTGCTGTTCGCCGCCCTGCGCTTCGTGCTCGCCGCCCTGCCGGGGGTGTTCCTGCTGCGCCGCCCGGCGGTCCCCTGGCGCAACCTCGCCGCCTACGGCCTGCTGATCGGGGCCGGACAGTTCGGCCTGCTGTTCATCGCCCTGCGCGGCCACATCGCCCCCGGCCTCGCCTCGCTGGTGATCCAGATCCAGGTCTTCTTCACCATCGGCCTCTCGGTCCGCCTCGCCGGCGAGCGGGTGTCCGGCCACCAATGGGCGGCCCTCGGCCTCGCGGCGGCGGGCCTCGCCGTCATCGCCGCCCACACCGATGCCGCGACGACGCCCCTCGGCCTCGGGCTCGTGGCCTGCGCCGCCCTGAGCTGGGCCGGCGGGAACATGGCGGCCAAGCGCAGCGGCGTGCGGGCGATGCTGCCCTACGTCGTCTGGGCGAGCCTGTTCTCGGCGCCGCCGCTCCTCGCCGCCTCGTTCCTCCTCGAAGGCTGGGACGCCATCCGCGACGGCATCCTGCGGGCCGACCGGGCGACCTGGGCCGCGGTGGTCTGGCAATCGGTGGGCAACACGATGTTCGGCTACGCGGCCTGGGGCTGGCTGCTGGCGCGCCACCCCGCCGCCCTGGTCACCCCGATGGCCCTGCTGGTGCCGGTCTTCGGGATGGGAGCCTCGGCCCTCTGGCTCGGCGAGCCGCTGCCGGGCTGGAAACTCGGCGCCGCAGGCCTCGTCCTCGGCGGCCTCGCCCTCGGGCTGCTCTATCCGCGCTGGCGGGCGCGCGCCGCAATGAAAAGCGCGCCGACCTGACGCGTCAGGCGTCCTCGGTCCCGGCGAGGCGTGTCTCGGCGAGGCGGGCCTCGGCCGCCGCCAGGTCCTCCGGCGCGTTGATGTTGGCGAAGGGGTCGTGGGGCTCCGCCGGCCAGGACACCGCCACCGCGCCGTGGCGCCTCAGGAAGGCGCCGACCCGGCGCTCGCCGCGCTCCACCAGGGCCGCGCGCAGGTCCGCCCGCAGGGCCACCGGCCAGAGCGCCACCGTGAAGTGCTCGCGTCCGCCCGAGGCCGCCATGGCGATGGCGTCGTCCTGCCCGGCCGCCCCGGCGAGGCGCGCGACGAGGTCGCGGGGCAGGAACGGCGCGTCGCCCGAGACGCTGGCGAGGTGGCGCACGTCCGGATGATGGGCGGCCGCGTGCTCCAGCCCGGCGAGGATGCCAGCGAGAGGGCCGGGATTGTCCGGCACGCCGTCGGGCACGATCGCGCCCGGAAAATCGGGAAAGCGGCCGGGATCGCCGTTGGCGTTGAGGATCACGCCGGCCGCGCACTGGGGCGCGAACCGGGCGAGCACCCGGTCGAGCAGGGTGCGGCCCCCCAGGAGACGCAGAGGCTTGTCGCCCCCGCCCATCCGGCGCGCCAGCCCGCCGGCGAGGATCACGCCCAGCACCGGCGCCATCGCGGCTACTCGATGACGATGCGGGGGGCCGCCCGCGGGGCCGGGCCGCCGGTCAGGTTGCCCCAGAGCTTGGCGGCGATGCCGCGATAGACCTGCGCGTGCGGGCCGTCCGGGTCCACCGCCACCACGGGGCGGCCGGCATCGGAGCTCTCGCGGATCGTCATGTTCAGCGGCACCTCGCCGAGGAACGGCACCTCCAGCCGCTCGGCCTCGGCCCGCGCGCCGCCATGCCCGAAGATGTGCGAGGCCGTGCCGCAATGCGGGCAGACGAAGGTCGCCATGTTCTCGATGACGCCGAGGATCGGCACCGCGACCTTGCGGAACATCGTGACGCCGCGGCGGGCGTCGATCAGGGCGAGGTCCTGCGGCGTCGAGACGATGACCGCCCCGGACAGGGGGGTCGCCTGCGCCATGGTGAGCTGCGCGTCGCCGGTGCCGGGGGGCATGTCGACCACCAGCACGTCGAGCTCGCCCCAGGCGACCTCGCGCAGCATCTGGGTGATGGCCGACTGCACCATGGGCCCGCGCCAGATCATCGCCGTCTCGGGCTCGATCAGGAAGCCGATCGACATCACCTTGATGCCGAAGCCCTCCATCGGGGCGAGCAGGCGCTCCTCGATGACGCGGGGCTTGCCCGACAGCCCGAACAGCTTGGGCACCGAGGGGCCGTAGATGTCGGCGTCGAGCAGCCCGACCTTGAGGCCCTGGGCCGAGAGGGCGAGCGCGAGGTTGCAGGCCGTGGTCGACTTGCCGACGCCGCCCTTGCCCGAGGCGACGGCCACGATGTGGCGCACGCCCGGAAGGGCGGGGCC